>NZ_JBQEQE010000009.1:36197-140226 GCF_052046095.1 Pseudomonas sp. 22072 | reverse complement strand
AGTCCAGCGGGAGCAAGCTCCCTCGCCACAAGTCACTGGTTGTCTGCTCTAGCTCTTAACTGACTGGCATTAGGGCAAGCGCGCGAAGGCGGAGTGTCAGTCACTGAATCTACAACTGAACCACCGCTATCGCAGGCAAGCCAGCTCCCACACGGGTCATGCATTACCCACAGAATCAGCGTCTGGTACAGATCCCCTGTGGGAGCGGGCTTGCCCGCGAAAGCGGGCTGACAGCCCGCCAGGATGTTGGATCAGACCGAGTACATACCCGTTATTCAGGTAAGGACCACAAAGTTGTGTCGATACCTAAGCCTCTAAGGCAAACCCCACCGCGGCCTGCGCATGCAACGCGGTGGTGTCCAGCAGCGGCAGGGCGCTGTGTTCGGGCTGGACCAGCAGGCAGATTTCCGTACAGCCGAGGATGATCGCCTGGGCGCCTTGTGCAGCGAGTGCCTGGATCACCCGCTGATACACCTGGCGTGACGCGTCACTGATGATGCCCACGCACAGTTCTTCATAGATGATTCGGTGCACCTCCTGGCGTTCATCCGCGTCTGGCACCAGCACGGTAAGCCCCTGGGCGGCAAGGCGGGACTTCAGGAACTCCTGCTCCATGGTGAACGCGGTACCCAGCAAGCCCACCGTCAGGGTCCCGGCCTCCAGAGCCGCCGCCGCCGTGGCATCAGCAATATGCAGGAAGGGGATCGACACCGCCGCCTCAATACGCGGTGCCACCAAGTGCATGGTGTTGGTACACAGCACCACACAATCAGCGCCCCCGGCCTGCAAGCGCCGTGCGGCATCTTCCAGGATCAGCGCGGCATCGTCCCAACGCCCGGCATGCTGAGCCTGTTCCACCGGGCCGAAATCCACGCTGTACATCAACACTTGCGCCGAGCGCAGCGGGCCAAGACGGTCGCGCACGCGCTGGTTTATAAGGCGGTAATACTCGGCGCTGGACTCCCAGCTCATGCCGCCGATAAGGCCGATGGTGCGCATAGGGTGCTCCTGAAAAAGGATAAGCCTTCACCTTATCCACTCGAGGCTGATAAGTCATACGCAGTTGCCGACCCATTCACCGGAGCAGTTCAAGAAGCGTGGGTGATCCGTCATTGTTCGGTATTGGGCGACTCGTCCATACCTGTGAGAAATGACAGTATATTTTTCTGAAACCCCCCTATTTAATCAGCACGAACGACCGAGCAGCCCCTGAGCTGATGGCGACGCTCCGTTTTCCCCTACGCCGAAAGACCGCCATTGCCGGGTGACCTTCGGATACCTCTCACATCCTGTGTTTTTGATTTCAAATAAAGTCAGCCCTACTGAAAGTTTGATTCCAGAGGAGCTTTTCATGGCAGCGCAACACTGTGAAGGCGACACCGATACCCGCCACAACAGTCATTCGTCACCGGCGCCGCTCACTATTCCCGATATCCAGCTACCTTTCGCCGTTGCACCGCCGCGTGCCGACACTGAACGGTTGCGTACGCATGCGCTTGCTTGGGCGCAGCGATACGGTTTGATCGGCAGGCGTGGCGCGCATCGGTTGACCACCACGGCACTGCTCGACCTGGGAATAGCATTGTGCGGGCGGGCGCCCACGCACCGAGCGCAGACTCTGGTGTGCTGGTACCTGTGGGCGCTTACGCTGGATGACCGTATTGATGACGGACCCTGGGCGGAAAACGGCGCGCTGGAGCATTTCATCGCCGCCGTGCAGGCATTGACCGACAGCGGCGATGCTGTGCCGTCAGGTGAACGCGGCGGGTTCGAGGACCCGATGCTGGCTGTTCTGGTCGACGACTTGTGGCCCGAGACCCAGCGTTGGGGCAGCGGGCCTTGGCGGAAGAGGCTGGCGGGGCATTTGGTCCAGCATCTGCGCGCGCAGGCGGCGCAGGTACGCATGCGAGAAACCGATACGGCGCTCGCCTTGGCTGAGTATCTGCCGTTGCGCCGGGATTCCTTCGGCGCCCTGTTCTTTTTTGATCTGATCGATGGTGCCGAAGCCCTGGACCCGTACGAGCATCCTGCGCAGGTGGAAACGTGGAGCAGGTTGCGTAAGCACGCTGCCGATATCATCGCGTGGACAAACGATATCCACTCGGTTGCCAAAGATGTGGTGTGTGGCGAGCGCTTCAATCTGGTATCGATACTCGCGCACACCGCTGGCCTGGACTGGCCTGGCGCGATAGAAGCAGCCCATCAGATGGTCAACACGGCAGTTGCTCAATTCACGGCAGCCGCTACCGAGCATGCCCATTACCCGCCGTGCGCTGCGACCGATCCGGACCGGTTGCGTCAGGTTGTCCGGGCGGCGGGGGACTGGCATCGCAGCGTTTCGCGCTATCACCTACAGGCCGATGGCTGCGCGGTACAGCACAGCCGACAAGTGGACCTGGCGCTGACTCCGCCGACCCTCAAGTCCCGCCAGTTCGAAATCGACCCGTACCCCTTGTATGAGCGTTTACGCACCACACTTCCGATCGCGTACGACGAGCCCACCGATGTGTGGCTGGTCAGTCGCTATGTGGATGTCAAAGCCGCGCTGACCCACCCAGGGGCAAGCAATCGCAACTACACCTGGCAGATTGGGCCGCTGCTGGGGCACACCATTGTGACCATGGACGGCTGCGAACACGCCCAGCACCGAGCATTGCTCACCCCGTCGTTTCGCAGCAAGGCGCTGGTGGCGCTCGAAGCGTCTGTCACCGCAGTGACCGCAGACTTGCTGGCGCGTATGCAGGGCCGGCCTCAGGTCGACCTGATTGCCGATTTCACCGCTGCGCTGCCGGTGCGAGTGATGGCTCATGCATTGGGCCTCCCGGCACACACACGAGAGGAGGTGGAGCGGCTCAAGCGTTGGTGTGCCATCGGCTTCGCGTACATGGGCAACTATCGTCAGGACCCAGCACTGTTGACCGGCGGGTTATCCAACCGAGACAGTTTTTACCACTTTATCCAGCCCTACATCGACGCTCGGCGTATAGAACCCAAGGACGACTTGATTTCACAACTCCTGGCGGCACGCATTGACGACCAGCCGTTGTCCGAGTCCTTTGTACGGTCCTATTGCGCGATCCTGATGACGGCAGGCAGCGAGACCAGTCACGGCGCCCTGGCGAATCTGATTGTCAACCTGTTGAGCGAACCTGGCGTGAAAGAGGCGGTGATCGCTGATCCAGCACTGATGGACAACGCCCTCACTGAAACCCTGCGACGCAACCCGCCATTGCAACTTGTGCTGCGGGAGGCGACTGAACCGCTGCAACTGCCCTCGGGAACAATTCCGGGTGGCGCAACCCTGGCCTGCCTGATCGGTTCAGCCAACCGTGATCCGGCCCGGTTCAGCGACCCGGACACCTTCAATATGTTGCGCGCCGAACAGGCGACCAGCCATTTCGCTTTCGGAGCGGGGCGCCACTTCTGCCTGGGCTCCATGCTCGCCCGGATGGAGATCACGATCGGTGCGCGCATGCTGCTGCAGACCTTTCCCAACCTGCGCTGGGCTCCGGGGTTCAAGCCCGAAGAGCGCGGGTTTCTCAATCGCTGCCCTGATCAATTGGAGGTCGTGCTTTGACCACATCTGTTTCCACCGAGCAACCCGGCTACACCCGCAGCTATCTCGCGGACCAACACGCAGGCCAATTGGCGAGGTTGCAAACCCTGGAGCGCGCCTTTGACCCGTTAAGCCATAAGGTTTTTGAACGATTGGATCTGCCGGACGCGCCCGCGATCCTTGATCTGGGCGCCGGTGCCGGATCGCTCGCGGGCTGGTTGAGCCAGCGATATCCCGACGCAACGGTTACCGCCACGGATATCGATACCCGCTTCCTGGTCGATATCCCCGGCATCAAGGTGATGACCCACAATGTCACGACCGATGATTTTCCTGCGGCATCGTTTGACGTGGTGCACGCCCGGGCGTTGCTGTGCCACCTCACTGACCGCGAGGAGATAGTGACGCGAGCCGCCACTTGGTTACGTCCCGGAGGCTGGTTGGTGATCGAAGATGTGAGCCTGCAACCGAGCCTCAGAACGACGAACCCGTTGTTGCGCAAAGTAGCCCAGGCCGGAATCACACTGTTGGAGCAGTCCATCGGGTCTGACATGTTCTGGGCCGATCGACTGCCTGATCGGCTACGTGACCGGGGGCTTGTCAACGTGGGGCATCGCACCCTCGAAGGCCGAATCGGCGACAACAGCCCGGCAGATGCCTTCTGGGCGGCAACCACCGCGCAGGCAGGGCCTGCATTGTTGGAACTTGGGTTACTCACCCAGGCAGAGCTGGATGCCATGGTCATGCTGCGTGCCGATCCAGCGTTCACCGACGCCGCGTTGACCTTGGTCAGTGCCTGGGGACAAATTCTTTAGCTCGATACTGTGTGGCGTGCGCGCCTCATTGCACAAAAGGAGATCCAGCATGATCCACGAGGTAGTGTTAGTCGACGCACAGGATGTACAGATTGGCGTGTGCGATAAACGCGATGCTCACCTGGGAGCTGGGCAGCTTCATCGCGCTTTTTCAGTGCACTTGATTGACAGCCGTGGGCGTCATCTGCTTCAGCGTCGGGCGGCGGATAAAATGCTCTGGGCAGGTTTCTGGTCGAATGCCTGCTGCAGTCATCCGGCACCTGGAGAGACTATTCTGGATGCCGCCTCTCGTCGTCTGCGTGAAGAGCTAGGCGTCTGGGCTTCGTGTCGAGCTCTCTATTACTTTGAGTATCATGCTTTGTTTGGCTCGATCGGCGCCGAGCATGAACTCTGTCATGTGCTGGTTGCTCAATCTGACGCTGAGGTCTCGCCCGTCCCAGAGGAAGTCAGCGATATCAAGTGGCTGACCCGCGCCGAAATAACGGCCCAGCTTGCAGAGCCCCGAGCGCCATTCACGCCCTGGTTTCGGATGCAGTGGCAGCGCCTTCTATCAGAGCATCCTTCGTTCGATGCGCCCAGGGCCGAGGCCACGCTCCCACCGCTGGGTCGCGGAGCATGAGGTAGATAGGCGTCGGCTGCCAGGTGAGTTTTTGGAACTGTTTTGCGTAGGAATACCACTGATACGCAGGTCGCCGGCCTGCCGTCAGGCGAGTAGACAAATGCCAAGTTCCCATAGGACTACCTCATGAATATTGATCCGAACATTGCGTTGGCAAGAGCATGCGCCACCAGCGTTGCACACAGGACTGTCGTTGAAATTGCTCATGCTGACGACCGCGGCGATAAGATTAAACATCGCCAAGTTTCATTGTCCATGGACCAAGTATTAAAAGGGTCAAAAGGTGCAGCCGGATTTGCCGGTTCACTGGGTTCCGGGGACCCTGCGGAGGTGACGTATGAGTTCGCCAATCGTCCCGAAACGGGGGGCACGACCAGCCAGTTCACAGAAGCACAAAAAGGCGTGATCCGTGAGACCCTGAATAATTTCAGCGATACTGCAAATATTCGGTTCAAAGAGTCTGTCAATGCACAATCCCATCATATGCAGATCAAGGTTGATGGCGGTAGCTTCAAGTGGCAGGCCCCCTGGTATACGCCCGTGTCCGATGACGAGCCCGGCAAGGTGCAGGTATCGCTGAACCAGCGCCATGCCGATGAGCTGGTAAAACCCAATAGTTTTGGGCGTCACATCATTGCAAAGGCTGTGGCCTTTAAATTAGGTCTTCCTGACCCAGCGTCTGCAGTATCGAGAAGCAACTACGCGGAAAATACGTCGGCTTACACGGTAAGGAGTCCTTTTCTGGAAACCCGCTCAGACCATCGCTTTAATAAGTTCCATGGTGATAAGACTCAGTATTCAAGTGCGCTGATGATGGATGATATTGCAGTCACGCAAGATAAATTTGGTGCGAACCTCCAAACGCGGACCGGGGATACGACGTATGGCTTTAACTCCAATGCTGATCGTGACGTATTCAAACTGCAGTCGAGCGACGACTTGCCGGTGTTTTGCGTGTGGGACGCCGATGGTAATGACACCTTCGATTTCTCCGCCTTCAGGCAAGATCAGGTTCTCAACTTGAAATCGGGCAGCTTCTCTAATGTTGGGGGAGGCCTAGGCAACGTTTCGATCGCCAATGGCGTCACCATCGAACGGGCTATTGGCGGTGCGGGCAATGACATTTTAATTGGCAATGACGTCGGTAACGAACTGGAGGGCGGCGAGGGCGATGACATTCTTTATGTCAAGGCGAACTCGGGTTTTAACCGGCTGACAGGCGGGCCGGGTAAAAATACCTTCGTTATCGGCGCGAACGACTCATCTGCCAGCTTCGCAAACACCGTAATAATGGATTTCGTCAGCGGCAAGGATAAATTGGATATTTCAGCCCTGCGCGCAGCCCACCCTCGACTCACCTTCACCCACGAATATTATCGCAGCCATAATCTCACCTTTTTGCGTTTCGATTTCGATGGCGACAAAAAAGAAGACTTCATGGTGAACATATATGGGCGAATCGCGGATTCCGATTTCCGCTTCTGACCTGAATGTTTAACGCATGTACTGGCTGGCGCCGAGCGAAATCAGGTGTGCTGCCCAAGTATTGGCTATACCTATAGCTCATTCTTACGATGATGGTCGCCAGGGAGTTCACTAATGAAGCTAAGGCTAATAATCGGCACAGTGTGCGTCGCCTCGCTCGGTTTGGTTGGTTGCGCCAGCAAAGTGGTGCAACCGAATGAATATTCAGGGTTCCTTTCCAACTACAGCCAGCTCAAGGAAGCCAAGTCACCGTCGGGGGCTGAGGTGATGCGCTGGGTTGATCCACAGCTGGACCTGAGCCGCTACACCGCGGTCTACATCGAGCCTACCCAGTTTTACCCCAAGCCCCAGGCCACTTCCCGAATTCCCGAGAGCACGTTGCGGGGCATCAATGACTATTACAACCAGGCGCTCAAGCGCGAGCTGGGTCAGTCACTGCCCGTGGCCAATGCCCCAGGCCCAGGGGTAATTGTTGTGAGAGCGGCGATTACCGCCGTGAGCAGCAAGACCGAGAGTCTTAAGCCATATGAGTTTATTCCCGTCGCCCTGGTGGCTGCGGCAGTGAGCACGGGCACCGGCATTCGCGACCAGGAAACCACCCTGGGCACCGAGGCGCAGTTCATCGATGGCGCCACTCATAAAGTGCTGGCCCAAGTGGTGCGCAAAGGCACCGGCAAGCCGCTGGCTAATGACTCCCAAGTGATGAAGGCCGACGATGTAAAAAGCGTCATCGACGGTTGGGCGTCAGACCTGCACCAGTCCTACGTGAAACTGAAAAAACACTGAGCCAAAAAAAAGCGCGGCGGGTCATCACCCGCCACGCTTTTTTTATTTCGCAAAGATTATTTTAGCGGCGTCAACGCTGGTACCTTCCACTGGCCGCTGGCAACTTCAGGCTTGGGCAGATAAATGCGCAAGACCGCGTAAAACGGGCCGGGTGGGGCCGGCAACCAGTTGCTCTGCTCAGCCTTGGGTGGCTCGTGGTGTTGCAATGCCAGGGTCAAGCCACCATCGGCATCGAGCTTGAGGGTCGGTAGCATCTGCGAGTTGATCAGGTAGCGCTTCTTGTGATTCGGCACCAGCAATTTGGTCTTGGCGTCGTACATCGTCAGCGACCAGAACGCATCAGCCGGCGGCAACTGGTCCTTGGCAAAATGCACGGTGTAGCTGTGGCGTGCACCATTGGCCGGTTTGCCCTCGCTGTCGATGACGTAGCTCAAGTGCGCGGCTTCATCACTGGAGTTGCCAAACATCCCCAACTCGGCACCGGCGTAGCGGTATAGGTAGTTGTTTTGCAGGTGGTCGCGGCTGCCGTACAAGTCTGCGCCGGTCACTTGGCGGGTGTCGACCTTGGCCTTCTTGAACGCGGCGAATTCAGCGCGGCCATCGGCGATGCCGTCTTCCAGAGCCTTGCGCTGCTCGGCGGTCAACTGGTTGACTTTGAACGGCGCGCCCGGGGCAATACCGATCCTGGCAAAGCGCGCCAGCAGATCTTTTTCATTGTCCTGGGGCGCGGCGAAGGCCAGCATGAAGTTCAGGTAGCGAAACAGCTGCGGGCCTTCGGTCATCGTCGCCATCGGCTTGGGCCATTGGATCTTCGGCACGTTGGCGGGGGCGGGTTGCTTCACATAACTGCTCAGCGCCTGCACCTTGTAGCCGCTCTGGATCTGCTTGACCTTGCTCAGGTCTTTGTCGTCAAACAGTTGAGTGCGGTAAAGGGCGTAGGCGATGTTGCTTTCGCTGTAGACCACACGGTCGATGTCCACCGGCTGCTGACCTTTCCAGTCTGGCCCGGCGATCATGTAGTGCCCGCCGTTATTGCCGGTACTGCGGGTGCCCAGGTAGGCGAAATTCTGCGTATAGAGGTCGATCAATTGCACCGAGTAATAGCGGTTGTCTTCAATCTTGGGCAGGGTCAGCACCAGCGGTTCTTTGCGCAAGTCCATCCACACGAACGAGTAGGGCGTGTCGACGTTCGGGGTGGTAACTGCGTTGTCCTTGGGGGTGAGCACCTGGGCGCTGTTTTCGATACGGTTGAACGGCGCCTTGAAGTGGGCACCGCCTTTATCAACGGCCTGGGTGTAGAGCGTCTTGTACATCTGCACCACCGGGAAGCCGTACAAGTAGGCTTCCTTGGCAATGGCCCTGGCTTCGCTGGGGCTTGCGGTGAAGTCAGCCCAGGCGCCGGAGCTCATGAGTATCGAGAGGCTCGCCAACAGCAGGCGCGTCGGTTTTCCAATCATGTTGTTGCGTCCTTCCTGAGTGCTATCTGAGAGCGTGGCGTGAAGGCGCTGAGTTTCCTGTTTTATTGGCCGGTCGTCACGTTAATCTCTGCAAAGGACCATGGGGAAGGGGCGTTAGAGCATGGATTTGACTTTGTCACGCAACTGATCGATCGAAAACGGCTTGCCAATCACCTCCATACCCTCGGGTACATCAATGTTTTCGGCATAGCCGCTGGCAAACAGGATAGGCAGGGTAGCGCGCAGTTCGCGGACCTTGGTTGCCAGTTGTTTGCCGTCCATGTCGGGCAGGCCAACGTCGGTCATCATCAGGTCGATGATCTGGTCGGTATTTTGCACCTGCGCCAGTGCTTCCCCAGCATCCGCGGCTTCGAGCACCTTGAACTCCAACTCTTCGAGGACATCGACGATCAGCATGCGCACGATGGCGTCGTCTTCGACTACAAGGATGGTGGAGGTGTGGGACATAGTGGACTTTCCTGAACAGTGAGAGCGCTGGGCTTAAAGGCAACTAGATTGTGAGTAATAACAATGCCAGCAAGTTCCGAAGCAATTGCTGGCATTGTGACCTTAGCGGCGCAAAAAGTCCCGTCCGCTTGCGTGCTGACTCACCAAGGTGCAGGCGCCATGAGCTAGACCGCATCCGCTGCCAATCAACGCACAAACATAGCGTTGAGCGACGTTATTCGGGCAAACTTGCGGTTTTCCCGCATTTGGCCAAGGCATGCCCATGACACCCGCGTCGTCCGTCGATGAAAAAAGCTTTCGTACCTTGCTGAGCCGTAACGTGGCCCTGCCCTTGGGCGTGGGCGTGCTCAGCGCGGTGTTTTTCGTCTGCCTGATTACCTATTTGCTCTCGGTGATCCAGTGGGTGGAGCACACCGACCGCGTCATTAACAACCTCAATGAGACGTCCAAACTGACGGTTGACCTGGAAACGGGTATGCGCGGGTTCCTGATCACCGGTGACGAGCACTTCCTTGATCCGTACGAAGTGGCCAAGCCGCGGATCATTGCCGACCTGCGCAATTTGCAGGATCTTGTGGCCGACAACCCGCAGCAGGTCGACCGACTCAAGCGCTTGGAAACCTTGCAAACCGAATGGAACAACTACGCACAGTCGATGATTGAGCTGCAGCGCAACAGCGGTGATTACCGGGGCGCGGTCAAGGCGGGCCGGGGCAAGCGGCTCACCGATGAAATTCGCAAGGAATATGAGGACGCGGTGGCGATGGAACAACAGTTCCGTATCACCCGTAACGCAGAGGTTACCCGCACGACGGTGATCAGTGTCACGTTGTACCTGGCGTTTGTACTGGGGCTGAGTGGTTTTCTGGCCTACATCGGCAGGAAGAATTTAATTTCACTTTCAAAGAGTTACAGCGCAAACCTCGCGTCACAACAGAAGATTGCACGGCGCCTGGAGCAAACCGCCTGGCTGCGCAATGGCCAGACCGAGCTGGCCGAGCAAGTGCTGGGCCAACTGACCCTGAACATGCTGGGACGCAATATCCTGCAGTTCTTCGCCCAGTACATGGGCTCGGCCGTCGCGGCGCTGTACGTGCGCGAAGAACACGGCGGCCTCAAGCGTGTGGCCACGTATGGCTTCTCCCGCGAGCAGGAACAACAGGAACAGTCGATCTACAGCGACGAAGGCATCGTCGGGCAGGCCGCCCAGCGCGATCGCCTGATTCGCCTGGACGATGTGCCGGTGGATTACTTCAAGGTCAGTTCCGGCCTCGGTGAAGGGGCCGCCCGCAGCGTATTGGTGGTGCCAACCAGCGATGATGACCGTGTCAATGGCGTGGTCGAGCTGGGTTTCCTGCGCCCGCTGGATGAGCGTGATATCGAACTGCTGGAACTGATCGCCGGCAATATCGGCACCTCCATCGAAGCCGCGCGCTATCGCCAGCGCTTGCAGGAAGTGCTGGCCGAGACCCAGCAGCTCAACGAAGAACTGCAAGTACAGCAGGAAGAGCTCAAGACCGCCAACGAAGAGCTGGAAGAACAGTCGCGCATCCTCAAGGAGTCCCAGGCCCACCTGGAAACCCAGCAGGCTGAGCTGGAGCAGACCAACGAGCAACTCGCCGAACAGACCCAGACCCTGGCCGAACAGCGCGACGCCATGGACCGCAAGAACATCGAGCTGAACCAGGCCCAACTGGAGCTGGAAGACCGCGCCGATGAGCTGCAGCGTTCCAGCAAGTACAAGTCCGAATTCCTGGCCAACATGTCTCACGAGCTGCGCACACCGCTGAACAGCTCGCTGATCCTGGCCAAACTGCTGGCAGATAACCCCCAGGAAAACCTCAGCGCCGAGCAGGTCAAGTTTGCCGAATCGATCTATTCAGCCGGCAATGACTTGCTCAACCTGATCAACGACATCCTGGATATTTCCAAGGTCGAAGCCGGCAAGCTGGAAGTGCGCCCGGAAAACGCTAGCGTCGAACGCCTGGTGGATGGCCTGCGCGGCATGTTCGAGCCGCTGGCAATGGACCGCAAACTGGGCTTCCAGGTGGACGTGCAGCAAGGCTCGCCAACCCTGCTGTTTACTGATCGCCAACGCCTGGAGCAGATCCTCAAGAACCTGTTGTCCAACGCCATCAAGTTCACCGAACAGGGCGAGGTCAGCCTGTCGGTGTCACGCGCGCCGGGGGAGGGCATTGCCTTTACCGTGCGCGATTCCGGCATAGGTATCGCCCCGGATCAGCAGGAAAGCATCTTCGAAGCCTTCCGCCAGGCCGACGGAACCACCAATCGCCGTTACGGCGGTACTGGCCTGGGCTTGTCGATTTCCCGTGACCTGGCCACCTTGCTGGGCGGCTATATCAGTGTGACCAGCGAACCGGGCAAAGGCAGTATTTTCACGCTTGTACTGCCTGAACAGTATGTCGAACGCGACGAGGACGCAGCGCCGATCGAGCCACCGCGTCAAGTGGTGGTCGCGCCGGCACCGGCGCCCGTCAAGGTGTCGCCATTGCCGGTGGCCGACGCCAAGCTGATCCCACGCTTTGCCGACGACCGAGAAAAAGCACCGTTCAGCACCCGCTGCATCCTGGTGGTGGAAGACGAGCCGAATTTTGCGCGAATCCTGTTCGACCTCGCTCACGAACTGGGTTACCACTGCCTGGTCGCCCACGGTGCCGACGAGGGCTATAGCCTTGCCGAGCAGTACATCCCCGACGCGATCCTGCTGGACATGCGCCTGCCAGACCATTCCGGGCTGACCGTGCTGCAACGCCTCAAGGAACACGCCAACACGCGCCATATCCCCGTGCATGTGATTTCCGTGGAAGATCGCGTCGAAGCTGCCATGCACATGGGCGCCATCGGTTATGCCGTCAAGCCCACTACCCGCGAAGAGCTCAAGGACGTGTTTGCGCGCCTGGAAGCCAAATTGACCCAGAAGGTCAAACGCATCCTGCTGGTCGAAGACGATGACCTGCAGCGCGACAGCATTGCCCGCCTGATCGGTGACGATGACATCGAGATCACCGCCGTAGGCTTTGCCCAGGAAGCCCTCGACCTGCTGCGCACCACCATCTACGACTGCATGATCATCGACCTCAAGCTGCCGGACATGCTCGGCAACGAGCTGCTCAAGCGCATGGCCACCGAGGACATCTGCTCGTTCCCGCCAGTAATCGTCTATACCGGGCGTAACCTGACCCGGGATGAAGAGGCCGAACTGCGCAAGTATTCACGCTCGATCATCATCAAGGGGGCGCGCTCGCCTGAGCGTCTGCTGGATGAAGTCACGCTGTTTCTGCACAAAGTCGAATCCCAGTTGTCCCATGACCGCCAGAAGATGCTCAAGACTGCCCGCAGCCGCGATAAGGTCTTCGAGGGGCGCAAGATCCTGCTGGTGGACGATGACGTACGCAATATCTTCGCCCTGACCAGCGCCCTGGAGCACAAAGGCGCTGTGGTGGTGATCGGGCGTAACGGCCAGGAAGCCATCGACAAGCTCAATGAAGTGGACGATATCGACCTGGTGCTGATGGACGTGATGATGCCGGAGATGGACGGTTACGAGGCCACCGCCTTGATCCGCCAGGACCCACGCTGGAAAAAACTGCCAATCATTGCCGTGACGGCCAAGGCCATGAAGGACGATCAGGAACGTTGCCTGGCAGCAGGCTCAAACGATTACCTGGCCAAGCCGATTGACCTGGACCGCCTGTTCTCACTGATTCGCGTATGGCTACCGAAGATGGAACGCATTTAAGTGGAGCAGTGTTTCTTGGATAAGAGCAGCGATATTGAGCTGCGCCTGTTGATCGAGGCGATTTACCTCAAGTACAGCTATGACTTTCGCGACTACTCGGGCGCGTCGGTCAAACGCCGTGTGGCCCATGCCTTGCGTCAGTTCGACTGCGCGACCATTTCCGCACTGCAAGAGCGCGTGTTGCACGACCCGGCCGCGTTCATGCAGTTGCTGCAATTCTTGACCATTCCGGTGAGCGAGATGTTTCGCGACCCGTCGCACTTCCTCGCGATTCGCCAGGAAGTCGTGCCGCTGCTCAAGACCTACCCGTCGATCAAGATCTGGATTGCCGGCTGCAGCACGGGCGAGGAGGTGTACTCCATGGCCATCCTGCTGCGTGAAGAAGGCTTGCTGGAACGCACCATCATCTACGCCACGGACATCAACCCCGCGTCGCTGGACAAAGCCAAGCAGGGCATCTTTTCCCTGGAGAACGTGCGCGCCTACACCGCCAATTATCAGCAGGCCGGCGGGCAACGGTCATTTGCCGACTACTACACAGCGGCTTACGATTACGCGATCTTCGACAAGACATTGCGCGAGAACGTGACCTTTGCCGACCACAGCCTTGCGACCGACAGCGTATTCTCAGAAACTCAATTAATTTCATGTCGTAACGTATTGATTTATTTCAATAAAAAATTGCAAGATCGAGCGTTTGGCTTGTTTCATGAGTCGCTGTGTCATCGCGGCTTTTTGGTGCTGGGCAGCAAGGAAACCCTGGATTTTTCCGCCTACAGCAAGCAATTCGAGCCCTTGGTCAAGCAGGAACGGATTTACCGAAAATCATGAGCGACGCGCCAGACACCCCGATTTCGGGGATCGAAGCCATCGTCGTCGGCGCTTCCGCCGGCGGCGTTGAGGCGTTGCTGAGTATTTTCGGCCAGTTGCCGAGCACCTTCGCGCTGCCGATCATTGCCGTGCTGCACCTGCCGGACGAGCGCCGCAGCCAACTGGCAGAAGTCTTTGCCCGGCGCCTGAACATCCCGGTCAAGGAGGCCAGGGACAAAGAAGCGCTGGAGGCGGGCACCTTGTACTTTGCCGGGCCCGGTTATCACCTCTCGGTAGAGCAGGACCGCAGCCTGTCCCTGAGCCAGGAAGACCGGGTGCACCATTCCAGACCCGCCATCGACTACCTGTTTTCCTCGGCGGCCGATGTGTATGGGCCGCGCCTGCTCGCCATTTTGTTGACTGGCGCCAACCAGGACGGCGCAAGCGGGCTGGCCCACGTCAAGCAATCGGGTGGCATTACCATCGTGCAGGACCCACAAGAGGCACGCATTGCCGTCATGCCCCTGGCGGCCCTGGCCTTGCACACACCTGACCATATTCTTTCCTTGAGCCGAATCGGCTCATTGCTGGCTTCCCTGGAACCCTTCCCATGTTAAGTACTGTCCAGGCCAAACTGCTGATCGTCGACGATCTGCCGGAAAACCTGCTGGCCCTCGAGGCGCTGATCAAGCGTGAGGATCGCCAGGTCTTCAAGGCATTGAGTGCCGACGAGGCGTTGTCCCTGTTGCTGGAACATGAATTCGCCATGGCGATCCTCGACGTGCAGATGCCTGGCATGAACGGTTTCGAACTGGCCGAACTGATGCGCGGCACCGAAAAGACCAAGAACATCCCCATCGTGTTCGTCAGCGCCGCTGGCCGCGAACTCAACTACGCCTTCAAGGGATATGAAAGCGGCGCGGTGGACTTCCTGCACAAGCCGCTGGATATCCATGCGGTCAAGAGCAAGGTCAATGTGTTCGTCGACCTGTATCGGCAGAGCAAGGCGATGAAGCTGCAAGTTGAAGAACTGGAGCGCAGCCGCCGTGAGCAGGAGCTGTTGCTCACGCGCCTGCAGGCCACCCAGGCCGAGCTGGAACAGGCGGTGCGCATGCGTGACGACTTCATGTCGATTGTCGCCCACGAAGTGCGTACGCCCCTCAACGGGCTGATTCTGGAGACCCAACTGCGCAAGATGCACCTGGCCCGGGACAACGCCGCGGCGTTTACCCTGGACAAGATGCGCGCCATGGTTGACCGCGATGAGCGCCAGATCCAGAGCTTGATCCGCCTGATCGAGGACATGCTCGACGTGTCGCGTATCCGTACCGGCAAGCTGTCGATTCGCCCGGCACGCATCGACCTGGCGCAACTGGTACGCAACCTGGTGGATAACTTCGCGCCGCAAGTGGCAGCCGCCGAGTCGTCCATGCAATTGCAGGCCGAAAGCCCGGTGCAAGGCTGCTGGGATGAGTTCCGTATCGAGCAGGTGATCACCAACCTGCTGACCAACGCCCTGCGCTACGGAGCCAAGAGCCCGGTGCAGGTGCGGGTGTATACCGAGCATGGCGAAGCGCGGGTAGAGGTACGCGACCATGGCATTGGTATCAGCGAGGAGAACCAGAAGCGTATTTTCCAACAGTTCGAACGGGTTTCGGCCAACCATTCCGCAGCCGGCCTGGGCCTGGGCCTGTTTATTTCCGAGCAGATCGTGGCGGCCCATGGCGGCACGATTGAGGTCGAGAGTCAGATAGGTGAGGGCGCCCTGTTCCGGGTATGCCTGCCTTTGGAAGTGGCCGAGTGAAATCAATCGTCACCCCGACGCAACCTCTGCGTGACCCCATGGTCGTAACTGCAGCAATTGACCGGACAAAGGCTTCCCATGAGTGAAGATGCACAAGATGTCGTACTGATCGTCGAGGACGACGAATCCATTATGTTTGTGCTGGGCGAGTACCTGGCAGGCTTGGGCTACCGGGTCTTGAAGGCGATCGACGGGGAGCAGGCCTTCGAAATCCTTGCGACCAAACCGCACCTGGACTTGATGGTGACCGATTACCGCCTGCCGGGTGGGATCTCGGGCGTGCAAATTGCCGAGCCGGCAATCAAATTGCGTCCGGAGCTGAAGGTGATCTTTATCAGCGGGTACCCGCAGGAAATTCTGGACTGCCACAGCCCCATCACGCGCAATGCGCCGATCCTGGCAAAGCCGTTCGATCTGGATACGCTGCAGGAGCATATCCAGCGGTTATTGGCGTAATACCGCACAACTTGAGACTCTGCGCATCTCGACGCTCTTCTTTTTAGGTGGCGTGACCGCCTCAGGCCCTGATCATTTCTCGGACCTTGGCGGTCAATAAATCGAAGGTAAACGGCTTGGTGATCAACTGCATGCCCGGATCCAGGAATCCCCCTCGCACGGCGGCATGCTCGGCATAGCCGGTGATGAACAATACCTTGAGTTGAGGACGAATCTGCCGGCCGATTTCCGCCAGTTGCCGGCCGTTCATACCGGGTAGGCCGACATCGCTGATCATCAGGTCAATGCGCTGTTCGGATTCAATAATCGGCACCGCCGTATTCGCATCCCCAGCCTCGATAAACCCATACCCCAGTTCTTTGAGCACAGCGCTGACCAGCACCCGAACCGCGGGGTCATCCTCGACAATCAACACCGTTTCCCCAGCATTGGCAAACGGCAGCAGTGTCGGGTTGAGCGGCGCCTGTGCCTGGGGCTCACCGATGAAGCGCGGCAGAAACAGGCTGACCGTCGTGCCTTGGTTGACTTCGCTGTGGATGGTCACATGCCCACGAGACTGACGAGCGAAGCCGTAGATCATCGACAACCCAAGACCGGTGCCTTGGCCGATGGGTTTGGTGGTAAAAAACGGATCGAACACGCGGCCCATCAGATGTTGCGGTATGCCGCAACCGTTGTCGCTGACACTCAGCTCTACGTAGTCGCCCGGGGTCAAGGTGCCGTAGGCGGCGGTAAAGACACTGTCGAGGTGGCGATTGGTGGTCTCCACGGTCAGCGTGCCACCCGTGGGCATGGCGTCGCGCGCGTTGATCACCAGGTTGAGCAAGGCGCTTTCGAGCTGGTTCGGGTCGGCTTCGGCGGTCCACAGGGCATCGCTCAGACGCATGTCCAGGCTGATGCTTTCGTTGATGCTGCGTTGCAGCAACTCGCCCATGGCTGCCACCAGTTGATTGATATGCACGGGCTTGGAGTCAAGCGATTGTCGGCGCGAAAACGCCAGCAACCGGTGTGTGAGGCTGGCCGCGCGATTGGCGGAGGTCACACCCAGGTCGATCAGGCTGTCCAGGTCATCCAGCTTGCCTCGGGATACCCGCCTGCGCAGCAGTTCCAGGCTGCCGATAATGCCCGTGAGCATATTGTTGAAGTCATGGGCGATACCGCCGGTCAACTGGCCGACGGCTTCCATTTTCTGCGACTGGCGCAAAGCCTCTTCGTTATGGCGCAGTTGAGCCGTGCGTTCTTCCACTTGCTGTTCAAGCGTTTCCAGGGTGCGCTGCAGCCGCAGTTCACTCTCGCTCAAGTCAATCAACCGGTCCCGTGCTTCGTATTGGCGACGCCGACCGCGCAGCGCGGCGCTCACCAGGCTGATCAGGGTAATGGGGTGGAAAGGCCGCTCCAGAAACGTCACGTTGCCCAGCAAGCCACTGAGCCGGGTGGAGCCGTTCTGCTCTTTGCCGCCATGATGGGTCATCAGCACGATCGGCAGGTCGGACCACGCCGGCTGCTGGTGCAATTGCTCGAGCAGTGGTTCAAGGTCTACGCCACGCAGCGCCTCGGCGGCAATGATGAGCAGGCCGGCGCCTTGCGCCAGTTCTTCGCACACTTGCCCCAGGTTGCTGGCGACGATCCCGCTGTAGCCGGCTTCGTTAAGCATCATCAGCGCCAATGAACCATCGCGGCCCATGGGCGCCAGCACGATGGCGCGCTCGGAGATGGGGGAGAGGGCCGGCACTAGCCCTCATCCTTGAGCAGAGGGGAGCCGGCGCCCATATAGGTTGGAATGCCGCGCAGCACACCCTGGAAGTTATCCAGGGGAACACCCACGGTCATGCCACGGCTGCCGATGCGATATTCGCGGATAGTCGACTCATGGGAGCCAGTCCTTTTCTTGATGATCGAAATGGCCCGGCGAACTTTGCCCAGAGCCTCGAAGTAACGCAGCAGGATCACGGTGTCAGCCAGGTAGGTGATGTCGACCGGGGTCTGCATATCGCCCACCAGGCCGTGCTGGGCCACCGTCATGAAGGTCGCGGCACCGCGGCGGTTGAGGTACAGCAACAGCTCATGCATATGGAGGATCAACGCGTTTTCTTCAGGCATTGCGGCCTGGTAGCCGTTGATACTGTCGATGACCACCGTCTTGATGCCGCGCTCATCCACGCAGCGACGAACCCGGTGCGAAAATTCGCCGGGGGAGAGTTCAGCGGCGTCTACCTGTTCGATCAGCAGGTTGCCGGTGTCCCGTAGCGCGGCGAGATCAATGCCCATGTTTTTCATGCGCTCGAACAGCAGGCCCAGTTCTTCATCGAAGATAAACAGCGCAGCCTTTTCGCCTCGCGCCACGGCGGCGGCGGCGAAGATCATCGAGATCAGCGACTTGCCGGTGCCCGCCGGGCCGAGAATCAGGCTGCTGGAGCCGGTCTCGATACCACCGCCGAGCAAAGAGTCCAACTCCTCGATGCCACTGCTCAACGTTTGACGGTTATAACCACCGCGATGCTCGGCCGCTACGAGGCGCGGGAACACGTGAATGCCGTCGCCCATGATGGTGAAATCATGAAAGCCGCCACGGTATTTCTGGCCACGGTATTTCACTACGCGGATACGCCGACGCTCGGCACCGTAGGTGGGGGTCAGTTCTTCCAGGCGAATCACGCCGTGGGCCACGCTGTGCACGGTTTTATCCAGGGACTCGGTGGTCAGGTCGTCCAGCAGCAGTACGGTGGCGTCATAGCGTACGAAGTAGTGCTTGATCGCCAGGATCTGCCGGCGATAGCGCAAGGAGCTTTGCGCCAAAAGGCGGATCTCAGACAGGCTGTCGACCACCACGCGGGTCGGCTTGACCCGTTCTACCACTTCAAAGATCTGGCGGGTGGCTTCACCCAGTTCCAGGTCGGAGGAATACAGCAGACTTTGCTGGTGATCGGCGTTGAGCAGGCTTTCCGGTGGGGTCAGCTCGAAGATATGAATATGCTCATCCAAGTCCCAGCCGTGGGATTTGGCACCCTGGCGCAGTTCGTGCTCGGTTTCGGACAGGGTGATATATAAGCAACGTTCGCCGTTCTGCGCACCGGCCCGCAGAAAATGCAGGGCCACGGTGGTTTTACCGGTGCCGGGTTCGCCTTCGAGCAAAAACACGTGGCTTCGCGATAGCCCCCCGGCAAGAATGTCATCAAGACCTTCGACGCCGGTGGCCGCCTTTTCACTCAACAGCTGTTTGGATGTACTCAAGAAGTGCCCTCAGGTCACGTACAAGTAGAGGGGCACGCCGAATGGGACGCGCCATATTCACTTGACCGTAGTGGCACGTAGCGGTTCAACGTTTTGTAAGAAATGCAGCCGTGTAGGAGCGAGCTTGCTCGCGAAGATCTGAAGGGCGCCACGGTGAACCAGGCAGTCCGCGTNTTAACGATCTTCGCGAGCAAGCTCGCTCCTACAGGCCCTGCTGTAGCGCCGGATCATCCGGGTTCTGTTGCTCCAGTTGAGCGAGCAGCACCTGGACGTTCTGCAACTGGCCGGTCTCTTTCCAGTAGGTGACCAGCAGCACGCGGGCTTTGCGGTTGGCGGGGTGACGCTGGACGATTTCTTCCAACTGGCGCTGGGCCGCCTCTACTTCGTCCTGGGCGTGCAGGGTCGTGGCCAGGTCGTAGCGATAATCCGGGTTGTCCGGCGCAAGCTCCACCGCCTTGGACAGGCCGAGCAGGGCGTAGGGCCGCTCGCCATGGTGCAGCAGCCACATGCCCAGAGCATGTTGCAGGTAGGCCGATTCGGGGTGCGCAGCCAATTGTCGGGCCAGCAGTTGACGCGACTCGTCAGTCTTTCCTTGTTTGTCCAGCAGTTCGATTTGCGATACCACCGCTTGCAGGTTGTCCGGCTGCAAGCGCATTGCCTGCTCCAGGGCGTTTTGCGCCTCCGGCAGCAGGGCGCTGTGGATGTACAGGCGCGCCAATTGAATCCAGCCTTCAGCCGTTTCGGGCTGGGCCTTCAGCGTTGTCACGAATTCGTCGAGCACCTGCTGCAGTGGGCCAAAGTACAAACCCAGGGTATCGGGCGACAGGCCGAGCAAGGCGTTGGCGGCCGCAAAGCGCACCGATTGTTCCGGATCGTCCAGCACCGGGCCGAGCAGTAAGGTGCGCTGGCCAGTGGGCACCAAGCCGACGATGCTGTGAATCGCGGCTTCGCGCACCAGCGCCGACTTATCGGCGAGGTCTTTATCGGCCAGTTTCAGCGCCTGGGGGCTGGGGTAATTGGGCAGCTCGGCGTGCAAGGCGGCGCGGCGCTCGGGCAACAGGTCCGGCCGGCCGAGCTGTTGGTACAACACACGTGCGGCGCCTGGCTCGCCATTATGCGCCTGCTTCAAGGCCTTGGAATAGCCATGGGCGATGGCCGGGGGGACGGCCACTGCCGGGGTACGGGAGAAAAACCAGGTGATCAGTACGATCAGCAACAGGGCGCACAGGCCGATGATGGAGTAACGGCGAGACTTTGACATGCAGGCGTCCGAAAGCTTGGGCAGCAAAGTTCCAAGCTTCGGTCAGTGCGAGGCGAGTGTCAAACCCGCGTCAGGTCAGCACGTAGTCCGCTGGCTCCAACGCTGGCGGCAGGTTGACTTCACCCAAGGCGGAGAGGATCTCGCGCTCCAATGTCCGCAGGATAGCGTCACACGGCAAGTCGTTTTCGTCGAAGCCGAAGGGGTCTTCCAATTCATCGCCAATCGCATCCAGGCCAAAGAAGGTGTAGCTGACAATCGCGGTGAACACTGGCGTCAACCAGCCAAGAGGCTCGGCCATGGCGAATGGCAGCAAGATGCAGAACAGGTAGATGGTGCGGTGCAACAGCAGGGTGTAGGGAAAGGGCAGTGGTGTGGTCTTGATGCGCTCGCATGCCGCCTGCACCTGGCTCAGGCTGACCAGCCGGGCTTCCAGTTGGGTGTAGCGCCATTCGCTGATCACGCCCTGTTGTGCCAGGACCGAAAAGCGCGCACCGACTGCTTGCAGCACGCTGTCCGGCAGGTTGGGGTGGCTCGCTGGCACGCTGATCCACGGGTGTATCGCCCGGGCTTGATCTTCATGGCGCAAATGCGCGACCAAGCCATGGGCAAAACCGCACAGGCCGCGCAGCAGGCCAGCACGCTCGGCGGTGTCCCCCAGCACCTGGGTCTCGCGAATCAGCGAGCGCACGTCAATGACCATTTGCCCCAGTTGCTTGCGGCCCTCCCACCAACGGTCGTAGCAGGCGTTGTTGCGAAAACTCATGAAGATCGACAGTGACAGGCCCAACAAGGTGAAGGGCGTAGCGTTGACCTTGGAAAAATAGGCGGGGTGCAGGGTTTCCACCAGCACGATGACCGAGGCCAACAGCGTGACCAGCAGGCTGCGCCAGGCAATGCGCTTGGCAATGGAGCCTTTGAGGGAGAACAGGATACCCAGGACGTTGGGTTTAGGGCGAACGATCATGGAGGGCTTCTGTGGCGGAGCAGGCTGTCAGATTAGAAGCTGCTATGCATCGCGTCCAATCACTTGGATCGACCGTCTGATCAGTCAACTCAATGACTAACGTGTGAACCGGCAGTACATAACCCTGTGGGAGCAGGCTTGCCTGCGAAAGCGGTGGTGCAGTGACAGTCGGGGTGACTGACCCACCGCCTTCGCGGGCAAGCCCGCTCCCACAGAAAAGCGAAAAAGCCCCCGTGTTCACTACGGACTGGCCAAACCAGTCAGCCAAGTTGAAGGCTTTGACCATTGCCGCTGCGCCGCTCTGGAGCGACTATTTCAGCGGTTTATCGAGTTGTAAACGTCCTGAAAATAAAAACACAGAAGGATAGGAAGCGATGCGTGAGTATTTGGCTGCCACTACCGAGTTTGATTACCAGCATACCGCCGACGCCGCACTGGCCGGCAATCTGCAGGCGCTCAATGCCTGTGTTGAATGCTGTGACCGTCACGCGCTGCCGGGGCGCATCGCGTTGTTCTGGGAAGGCAAGGACGGGCGCAGCGCCACCTCTACCTTTACCGAACTGCAGGAGCAGGCCGCACGTTTCGCCAACTTCCTGCTGGCCCAGGGCGTCAAGCGCGGTGACAAAGTGGCGGGCCTGTTGCCTCGCACTGCCGAATTGTTGGTGGTCGTGCTGGCAACGTGGCGCATCGGCGCGGTCTATCAGCCGCTGTTTACCGCGTTCGGACCCAAGGCGATTGAACATCGCTTGAACAGCTCTGGCGCAGCGCTGGTAGTCACCGATGCAGTGAACCGTCCCAAGCTGGCGGAGGTCGCCGACTGCCCGACCATCGTCACAGTCGCCGGGGCCAAAGGCGAAGGTATCGTGCGGGGCGACTACAGCTTCTGGGCCGAACTGCCCAATTACTCTTCTCACTGCGAGCCGGTGCTGCTGGGCGCAGAGGAGCCGTTCCTGCTGATGTTCACCTCCGGCACCACCGGCCCGTCCAAGGCGCTGTCGGTACCGCTCAAGGCCATCGTCGCGTTCCAGGGCTATATGCGCGACGCCGTGGACTTGCGCCCCGAGGACGCGTTCTGGAACGTTGCCGACCCTGGGTGGGCCTATGGCATCTATTTCGGCGTGACCGGGCCGTTGTCCATGGGGCACCCGATTACCTTCTACGATGGCCCGTTCACTTTGGAAAGCACCTGCCGGGTCATCAATAAATACGCGATCACCAACCTGACCGGTTCGCCCACGGCGTATCGGCTGTTGATTGCCGGTGGCGAACAGTTCGCCCGTTCGATCAAGGGCAAGCTGCGCATCGTCAGCAGCGCCGGCGAGCCATTGAACCCGGAGGTGATCCGCTGGTTCGCCGACAACCTGGGCGTGACCATCCACGACCATTACGGCCAGACCGAGCTGGGCATGGTGCTGTGCAATCACCATGGTTTGGCGCATCCGGTGCATGTCGGCTCGGCGGGTTTTGCCTCGCCAGGGCATCGCATCGTGGTGCTGGATGACAACCATCAGGAGCTGCCAGCCGGCCAACCCGGCATCCTTGCCATCGACCGCGAGCAATCGCCTATGTGCTGGTTTGCCGGGTACGACGGCGTGAAAACCAACGCGTTCGTCGGCAAGTACTACCTCAGCGGCGACACCGTGGAGCTGAACCCGGACGGCAGCATCAGCTTTGTCGGGCGCAGCGACGACGTGATCACTACATCCGGCTACCGCGTGGGGCCCTTCGATGTGGAAAGCGCGTTGGTGGAACACCCTGCGGTGGTCGAGGCTGCCGTGGTCGGCAAGCCTTGCCCGGAGCGCACCGAGCTGGTCAAAGCCTTTGTGGTGATCAGTGAGCAATACCGTGCCACCCCGGAGCTGGCTGAAGAGTTGCGCCTGCATGTGCGTCAGCGCCTGGCCGCCCATGCGTACCCGCGGGAAATCGAATTTGTCAGCGACTTGCCCAAGACCCCGAGCGGCAAGCTGCAACGCTTTATTTTGCGCAATCAGGAAATAGCCAAGGCCCAGGCGGCCGTGGCGTGATCCCTTTAAAAGGAAACAACGATGCAGATTGAAAACAAGGTATTCCTGGTCAGCGGCGGCGCGTCGGGCCTCGGCGCGGCCACGGCTGAAATGCTGGTCGCCGCAGGTGCCAAGGTGATGCTGGTGGACTTGAACGCTGACGCCGTGGCCGCCAAGGCCGAGCAACTGGGCGACAACGCCCGCAGTGCCGTAGCAGACATCAGCCAGGAAGCCGCTGCAGAAGCGGCGGTGAAGGCAGCGGTCGAGGCCTTTGGTGGCTTGCATGGCCTGGTCAACTGCGCGGGTGTGGTGCGCGGCGAGAAGATCCTCGGCAAGAATGGCCCGCACGGCCTGGCAAGCTTTGCCCAGGTGATCAACGTCAACCTGGTCGGCAGCTTCAACCTGTTGCGCCTGGCCGCTGCGGCTATCGCTGAAACCGAGGCGAATGCCGACGGCGAGCGCGGCGTTATCATCAATACCGCCTCGGTGGCGGCATTCGATGGGCAGATCGGCCAGGCTGCGTACGCCGCCTCCAAGGGCGCGATCGCCAGCCTCACCTTGCCTGCCGCACGGGAACTGGCGCGCTTTGGTATCCGCGTGATGACCATTGCACCGGGCATTTTCGAAACCCCGATGATGGCCGGCATGACCGACGAAGTCCGCAACTCCCTGGCTGCCGGCGTGCCGTTCCCGCCACGCTTGGGCAAACCCGCTGAATATGCCGCGCTGGTACGCCACATCATTGAAAACAGCATGCTCAATGGCGAGGTGATCCGTCTCGACGGTGCCTTGCGCATGGCCGCCAAATAAGGAGCAATTGCCATGAACGACCCTATTGTTATTGTCAGCGCCGTGCGCACGCCCATGGGCGGTTTCCAGGGCGACCTCAAAAGCCTGACCGCACCGCAGCTGGGCGCAGCCGCCATTCGTGCGGCGGTCGAGCGTGCCGGTATCGCCACCGATGCTGTTGACGAAGTGCTGTTTGGCTGTGTGCTGCCCGCCGGGCTTGGACAGGCGCCTGCCCGCCAGGCTGCCCTGGGCGCCGGGTTGGACAAGGGCACGCGCTGCACCACCCTCAACAAAATGTGCGGTTCCGGTATGGAAGCGACGATTCTGGCCCACGACTCGCTGCGCGCTGGCAGCGTGGATGTGGTGATCGCAGGCGGCATGGAAAGCATGTCCAACGCCCCGTACCTGCTGGATCGTGCGCGCAGCGGCTACCGCATGGGCCACGGCAAGGTGCTGGACCATATGTTCCTCGACGGCCTCGAAGATGCTTACGACAAGGGGCGCCTGATGGGCACCTTTGCCGAGGACTGCGCCGAGCACAATGGTTTTACCCGGGAAGCCCAGGACGCGTTTGCCATCGCTTCCCTGACCCGCGCACAAGAGGCCATCACCCACGGCAGCTTTGCCAGTGAAATCGTCCCGGTGCAGGTCACCGTGGGCAAGGAACAAAAAACCATCCTTCACGATGAGCAACCGCCGAAAGCCAGGCTGGACAAGATTGCCAGCCTTAAACCGGCGTTCCGTGACGGCGGTACAGTGACGGCAGCCAACTCCAGCTCGATCTCCGATGGCGCCGCGGCGTTGTTGCTGATGCGTGAGTCCGAGGCGCTCAAGCGCGGCCTCAAGCCGTTGGCAGTGATCCACGGGCACGCCGCGTTTGCCGATGAGCCTGGGCTGTTTCCGGTGGCGCCGGTGGGGGCGATTCGCAAACTGATGAGCAAGACCGGCTGGGGCCTCGACGAGGTCGACCTGTTCGAAATCAACGAGGCCTTCGCCGTGGTCAGCCTGGTGACCATGAGCAAGCTGGAGATTCCCCACGACAAGGTCAACGTGCATGGTGGCGCCTGTGCATTGGGCCACCCCATTGGTGCCTCCGGCGCACGCATCCTGGTGACGTTGCTCGCGGCCCTGCGCCAGAAGGGCCTCAAGCGTGGCGTCGCCGCTATCTGCATTGGCGGCGGTGAAGCCACGGCCATGGCCGTTGAATGCCTGTATTGAGGATGACCTATGTTGCCCAATGACGAACAACTGCAGATCAGCGACGCCGCCCGGCAATTTGCCCAGGAACGTTTGAAACCCTTCGCCGCCGAGTGGGACCGCGAGCATCGTTTTCCCAAGGAGGCCATTGGGGAAATGGCCGAACTGGGATTTTTCGGCATGCTGGTCCCGGAACAGTGGGGCGGTTGCGACACCGGCTACCTGGCCTACGCCATGGCCCTGGAAGAAATCGCCGCGGGCGACGGTGCCTGCTCCACGATCATGAGCGTGCACAACTCGGTGGGTTGCGTGCCGATCCTCAAATTTGGCAATGACCAGCAGAAAGAGCAGTTCCTCACGCCCCTGGCCAGCGGCGCCATGCTCGGTGCCTTCGCGCTGACCGAACCCCAGGCCGGCTCCGACGCCAGCAGCCTGAAAACCCGTGCGCGCCTTGAAGGCGACCACTATGTACTCAACGGCTGCAAACAGTTCATCACCTCCGGGCAAAACGCCGGGATCGTGATTGTGTTTGCGGTCACCGACCCCGCCGCAGGCAAGCGTGGAATCAGCGCGTTTATTGTGCCCACCGATTCGCCCGGTTATACCGTGGCACGGGTGGAAGACAAGCTGGGGCAGCATGCCTCGGACACTTGTCAGATCCTGTTTGAAGACGTGAAAGTACCGGTGGCCAACCGTCTGGGCGAGGAGGGCGAGGGCTACAAAATCGCCTTGGCCAACCTGGAAGGTGGCCGCGTGGGCATCGCCTCCCAGTCGGTGGGCATGGCCCGCGCCGCCTTCGAAGCGGCCCGCGACTATGCCCGTGAGCGTGAAAGCTTTGGCAAGCCGTTGATCGAACACCAGGCCGTGGCCTTTCGCCTGGCCGACATGGCCACCCAGATCGCCGTCGCCCGGCAGATGGTGCATTACGCCGCCGCCCTGCGTGACAGTGGCAAGCCGGCGCTGGTGGAAGCGTCCATGGCCAAGCTGTTTGCGTCCGAAATGGCCGAGAAAGTCTGCTCGGCCGCCTTGCAAACCTTGGGCGGTTACGGTTACCTGAACGACTTCCCCCTTGAGCGGATCTACCGCGATGTGCGGGTCTGTCAGATTTACGAAGGCACCAGCGATATTCAACGCATGGTCATCTCACGCAATCTTTAAGGAGCCGATACATGAGTTACGAAACCATCCTGCTTGACGTCCAGGGCCGTGTCGGGCTGATCACGCTCAACCGTCCCAGCGCACTGAACGCCTTGAATGCACAACTGGTCAGTGAGCTGAACCAGGCGCTGGACAGCCTGGAAGCCAACCCTGAAATTGGCTGCATCGTGCTGACTGGCTCGAAAAAAGCCTTCGCGGCCGGTGCCGACATCAAGGAAATGGCCGAGCTGACCTACCCGCAGATCTATATGGACGACTTGTTCAGCGACAGCGATCGCGTGGCCAATCGCCGCAAGCCGATCATCGCCGCCGTGAATGGCTTCGCCCTGGGCGGTGGCTGCGAACTGGCCCTGATGTGTGACTTTATCCTTGCCGGCGACACCGCCAAATTCGGTCAGCCGGAAATCAATCTGGGCGTGCTGCCGGGCATGGGCGGCACCCAGCGCCTGACCCGTGCAGTGGGCAAGGCCAAGGCCATGGAAATGTGCCTGACCGGGCGTTTTATTGACGCGGTAGAGGCCGAGCGCTGCGGGATTGTCGCGCGTATCGTACCCGCCGATGAACTGCTGGAAGAAGCGCTGAAAGTGGCCGCCCTGATCGCTGGTAAATCCGTACCGATCAGCATGATGGTCAAGGAAAGCGTGAACCGTGCGTTTGAAGTCAGCCTGTCCGAAGGCGTGCGCTTTGAGCGCCGGGTGTTTCATGCGGCGTTCGCGACCCAGGATCAGAAGGAAGGCATGGCCGCATTCGTGGCCAAGCGGGCGCCGGAATTCAAGGATAAATAACCCTGCCAAACCCCGCATAGCAAAGGTGGGAGCTGGCTTGCCTGCGATGGCATCGCCTCGGTTAGCTGATGGACCGAGGTTTCTGCATCGCAGGCAAGCCATAATGCCAGACGGTCAAGGCATTTTTGTAGGAGCGAGCTTGCTCGCGAGAAGCTCACAGACGCCGCGGTCAGTCAGCAAGCGCGCGTTATCGTTGACGTTTTTCGCGAGCAAGCTCGCTCCTAAAGAAGGCGATGGTGTCATGTCCGTTAGAGCTGGTAGTTTTTCAACTCCCTGGCAATCACCATCCGCTGAATCTCGCTGGTGCCTTCGTAAATCTGCGTGATCCGTGCATCCCGGTAGTAACGCTCCACCGGGTAATCCTCCAGATACCCATACCCACCATGGATCTGCATCGCCTTGGAGCAGACCCGCTCGGCCATTTCCGAGGCGAACAGCTTGGCCTGGGAGGCTTCGGACAAGCACGGTTTGCCGGCAGTGCGCAGGCGTGCGGCGTGGAGGATCAGCAGGCGCGCAGCGTTGAGCTGGGTTTGCATGTCGGCCAGCAGGTTGGCCACGCTCTGGTGTTCGATGATTGCCTTGTCGAACTGCACCCGATCACGGGCGTAGGCCAGCGCGGCTTCAAACGCGGCGCGGGCGATGCCCAGGGCCTGGGCGGCGATACCAATGCGGCCGCCTTCCAGGTTGGAGAGGGCGATGGCCAGCCCCTTGCCGCGCTCACCCAACAAGCTGGCTTCAGGAACCTTGCATTGGTTGAGGGTGACGGCGCAGGTGTCTGACGCACGAATGCCCATCTTGTGCTCGGTGCGGTCGACCACGAAACCTGGGGTATCGGTGGGCACCAGAAACGCCGAAATGCCTTTCTTGCCCAAGTCTGGATCGGTCACGGCGAACACGATGGCCAACTTGGCCCGCTTGCCGTTGCTGACAAACTGCTTGGCGCCATTGATGACCCATTGGCCATCACGCAGCTCGGCACGGGTGCGCAGGTTATGGGCTTCGGAACCGGCCTGGGGTTCGGTCAGGCAGAAGCAACCGATGGCCTGGCCACTGGCGAGTTCGGCCAGCCAGGTGTGTTTCTGTTCGGTTGTGCCGTAGTTGAGGATCGGCCCGCAACCCACTGAATTATGGATGCTCATCAACGCGCCCGTCGCAGCGTCACCGGCGGATATTTCCTCCACGGCCAGGGCATAGGCGACGTAATCGACATAGGTGCCACCCCATTCTTCCGGGACGACCATGCCTAGCAGGCCCAGCTCGCCCATCTTCGCCACCAGGGCGTCGTCGATCCAGCCGGCTTTTTCCCAGGCTTGGGCATGGGGGGCGATTTCGCCTCGGGCAAAATCCCGCGCCATGTCGCGGATCATCACTTGTTCTTCAGTGTATTCAAGATCTTGCATGGCTTATTTCCCAATCTGCACGAAGTCGCGGAAGAAGCTGTCCACATGGCTGGCATCCAGCGCATGGAGGGTGGGCGGGTTCCACTTCGGAGTCTTGTCCTTGTCGATGATCAGTGCGCGAACCCCTTCGATCAGGTCGCCGCGCTCGAACCATTGGCGATCCAGATGCAGTTCGAGGGCAAAGCACTGTTCCAGTGGCAAGTGGCGGCCACGGCGCAGCATCTCCAGGGTCACGGCCATGGCCAGGGGCGAGCGGGTCTGCATGAGGTTGGCGGTGGTCAGCGCCCAGTCATGGCTATCGGCCACGGTGACTTGTTGCAGTTGCTCGACGATGCTGGGCACGTCCGGCAACCCGAAAAAGTGGTCAATGGCCGGGCGCAAGGCCGCCAAGGGGGCGTCGGGCAATTGCTGCACGGCGAGCTTGGCGAGTGCGCCTTGCAGGTCCTTGAGCGGCGAGTCATGCCATTGCAGGCCGTCGAGTTTCTGATCCAGCTCAACCCACTTGGCGCTGTCGATGTACCAGTCTGCCAATCCGCAGTACAACGCATCGGCCGCACGGATCTGCACGCCAGTCACCCCAAGGTAAGTACCCAACTCACCCGGAATGCGTGAGAGGAAATAGCTGCCGCCGACATCCGGGAAGTAGCCGATGGCCACTTCCGGCATCGCCAGGCGGCTGCGTTCGGTGACTACCCGCAGGTCCGCACCTTGCACCAGGCCCATGCCACCGCCGAGGACGAAGCCGTCCATCAACGCCAGTACGGGTTTGCGGTAGTGGTGAATGGCCAGGTCGAGGGCATATTCCTCGACGAAGAAGTCCTGGTGCAGGGTGTCGCCTTGCTTGAAGCTGTCGTACAGCGAGCGGATGTCGCCGCCGGCGCAAAAGGCTTTCTCACCGGCGCCGCGCAGTACCACGGCGTAGACCTCGGCGTCGTCGGCCCAGGCCTGCAAATGCGCGGTTAACTGGCGGACCATGTCCAGGGTGATGGCGTTCAAGCCAGCGGGACGATTGAGGGTGAGGTGGCCGATATGGTTGCGCACGCTTGCCAGGACAGCGTCCTGCTGGACCTCGGCGCGGCTTGCTTGGGATGAAACCTGAGCAGTCATCTCTAACTCCCTGCTTTTATTGTCTTTATCAAGATGTTCGCGGGTGAACTCTCTCGTGATCGTACCAGTGCAAATTTGCCCAGTACAACCCGGAATCCTGCAGGTCGTTGTTGCATTTATGCAGTGCCGGTCAAACCACCCGGCTGGCCAGTACCTCACCGATACTGCGACGTCGGGCATGGCCCTCGGCGGCGTGGATCAGTTGCTCCAACTCTGTCGGTTCGACATCGTAGAACTGCTCCATCTCGGCCAACGCGAGCTTGAGGTCGGCTGCCGTGATGCTCGGCTCGCTCACGGCATTGGCAGTGCCCGGGATAACCGGGGCTGGCTCGGCAAGGCCCTTGGGATAACGCGTGCGCGTGGCATTGTTATAGGCCAGCGCGCAGGCGAGCAGGGCGCCGGCGCCGAGCATCACCGGCGCAAGCTCGTACCAGCCGAGGTTGACCGATGCCGGATCGGCCAGCACCAGGGTCATGGCCAGGCCGCCGGCCGGTGGGTGCAGGCAGCGCAGCCAGCAGATGAGAATCACGGTCATGCCCGCCGCCAGGCAGGCGCTGCCCAAGGTGCGCCCCAAGACGCGGGCGACCAACAACGCGACGATGCCTGCACACAGGTAACTGCCCATGATTGACCAGGGTTGGGCCAGCGCCCCCGACGACACGGCAAACAACAGTACGGCCGATGCGCCCAGAGGGCCGAGCAGGTGCAGGGCCACCTCCATGCCGAACACCTGGGCACAGGCCCAGACACTGAACATCGTGCCCAGGGCCATGCCGATGGCTGCACGGCTCCATTCGGCGGGACGGGTGTTGATTGCAGCGGGTAACCAGCGAGCGAGCATTGAGAGACGGTCCATAAACAGCGGGCGAAAAAAAAGGCCTGCCTGGTTTCCCGGAACAGCCCTTTGAAGGTTCCAACATTTGGGGGAAGGAACCTGTGCAGTGTGCAGTGCTTGATAACGCGGCGCCAATGCATATTAATGAGGGTTAAATGCAAAATAAATGCAGCTAAAAGGCCTCGCCGTAGGTAATCGGCCCGGAGTCTGCGGGTGTAGCCGGATTGATCTTGCCCAGCACGCGACTATGGGTTTCTTCATTGAACAGACGCGCTTGCAGGTCTTCGCGCAGCCTTGGATCGTCGGCCAGCGGCCCCTTCAACGCCACCAGTGCGTCACGCAACGCCATCAAGCGATCCAGCCTGGGTAAAGGGAGGGTTAACAGGTTTTCTCGCACGGCATTGTCCTCTCGATGAAGTAAGCCATCGCGCGCGGGCAGCCTACAACGTCCTTGTTGTCATGAAGTGCCCTGGCCCAAGCGTTTCAGGGCAGTCCTGGCGGTCGGGTGGTAGATAGTAAGTGCACGTGGCAGCGAGTCTACAGTTGGGCTCCGAGCACCGGAAGGGAAAGTGCACCAGCCATTACGCAAACAAATGTAGGTGTTTTCTTGGTACCTATGATGAAAGTCGCCCACTCGTGGAGGAGTGGGCGTTCTTTCTTACAGTGCAGCGGGCAAAGCACTCAAGGCGTCGTGGCTTTTGCCAAGTGCAGCAACACATACGGATTTTTGTCGAACGCTGCGGTGAGCGTCGGCGTGATTGAGCGCAGGCGCGGATCGTCCAGTGCCTGGAAGTCAGCCTGGCTCATGACCAACCATGCCGGCGCCTGGACCGGTTTCAATTCGGCAGGCAGTTGGGTAAACAGCGGCACCTTGTCGCAATCGAAGTTGACCATGAACTTGATAGCTTTCGCGTCTTTGCCCAGTGCATGCAACACCAGCGGCGCCGGTTGCTGCTGAACGTGCGCCTTGACGGCAAGGCTGAAGGTGCGGGTGTCGTACACCTGACGTTCCAGGGGTTCAACCACCATGATGTAGGTGGTCCAGAGGGCGAGCACGGCGGCCAAGGCGGGGCCGTAGGTGCGCAGCCGCGAGCGGAGCAATGCCAGCAGGGCCAGCACCTGTAGCGTGCCGAGCACGACGAAGATCAGCTCAAGGTCGGCCAGCGGTTCCGGGTAGCGCCGCCGCGCCACCATCAAGCCAATGGCCAACAGCGTTGGCAACAGCGTCCAGATGCCCAGCATCAAGGCGCGTAGCCACGCAAACTGTCGCCCTTGCGTGACCGCGAAGGGGTACGCGGCAATGATCGCGGCCATCGGCAGCATCGGCAGGATGTAGCGCGCTTTCTTGGCTTGAGGTACCGACAGGCCCAGCATCACCAGCACAGCCGCTGCCGCGCAGTAGAGCACCAGCTTCAAGGCCGGGGCCGGTGCGCGTCGACCGTCCATCAGCACCGCCAGCAGCACTAACAATGCCAGTGGATAGGCCAGGGCGTAGTTGCCCAGGGAGCTGGTGAAGTAATACAGGACGCCGCCGGAGCCTTCGCTGCCATCCATTCGCCCCAGGAACTGCATGCGAATCACGTCATGCATGAAGTCTTCGCCGCCGCTGAGCTTGGCCAGCAGCAGCAACAGACCGACGCACGCCGCCAGCAGCGCCAGTGCCAGCAGGCCGAAGCTGAACAGCTGGCGCCACTGGCGGTTGATCAGGTAATAGCTGCACAACACGCCCGTAGGGATCACCAGGCCGATCGGGCCACGGATGGCAAACCCCAGCAGCAACAGCAAAAACACCCAATGCAGGCGCTTGGCGGCAGCGAAATGATCATGGGCATAGCCTAGGTAGAACACCGCCAACGCCACGGCGGCGAGCATCTGGTCGAGGGAGACTGCACGGGTTTCGCTGATGAACGTACTGCTGAGCAGCAGCATCGCAATACTCAGCAGGCCCCAACGTGGCGAGTAGGGCGCCGTGAGGCGATAGACCAGCACCACGATCAGCGCCGAAGCGACCGCCGTGGGCAGCCACGCCGTCAGGCTGGTGACCTGGCCCAAGGGTACCGACAGCAGCCACGTCAACAGGGTCGATGTCGCCAGGTAATCGGCATACGGCTGACCATAGGTGGTGGGAAAGAAACTCGGGCCATGGCGCAGCATTTCCTGGGCAAACAGCACAAAGCGCGAATCAAAGCCGATGATCGCCTGGTGCCAGTTGCCGACGATAAACAGCAGCAGCGCCAAGAGCCCAAGCCCCAGGGACTGGCGACGGATCGTTGCGCGCTGCCCGGACGGTAAGGCGATGTTCACTTAGCAAGCGTCCTTGACCTGTTCCACCCAGTTTTGCTGGGGGATCGGTAACTCGCAGGAGTCGCCGCGGCCGATGGGGAAGTACTTGAAGCCTTTGCGCGTCAGGCGCTCGCCGTCGTACAGGTTGCGGCCGTCGAAGATCACCGGGGTTTTCAGGCGCTGGTGAATCAGGTCAAAGTCCGGCGCCTTGAATTGCTGCCATTCAGTGCACACGATCAACGCATCGGCGCCGCCCAAGGTGGATTCCGGGGTGCCCATCAGCATCAGGCGCGGGTCATCGCCGTAGATGCGTTGGGTTTCCTGCATGGCTTCAGGGTCAAAGGCGCGCACATTGGCGCCGGCAGCCCACAGGGCTTCCATCAGCACGCGGCTGGGGGCGTCACGCATGTCATCGGTGTTGGGCTTGAAGGCCAGGCCCCACAGGGCAAACGTCTTGCCCTTGAGGTTGCCCTGGAAGAACGCGTTGATGCGCTCGAACAGCTTGCTCTTCTGGCGCTGGTTGATGGCTTCCACGGCTTCGAGCAGGTCGCTGGAGCAGTTGGCCTGCTTGGCGCTGTGGATCAGGGCGCGCATGTCTTTGGGGAAGCACGAGCCGCCATAACCGCAGCCAGGGTAGATAAAGTGGTAGCCGATGCGTGAGTCGGCACCGATGCCCAGGCGCACCGACTCAATGTCGGCACCCAGGTGTTCAGCCAACTCGGCGATCTGGTTGATGAAGCTGATCTTGGTGGCCAGCATGCAGTTGGCGGCGTACTTGGTCAGTTCTGCGCTGCGCAGGTCCATGAAGATGATGCGGTCGTGGTTGCGGTTGAACGGTGCGTACAGGTCGCGCATCACGTCGCGCACCTCTTCACGCTCGCAGCCGATGATGATCCGGTCCGGGCGGCGGCAGTCGGCAACGGCGGAGCCTTCCTTGAGGAATTCCGGGTTGGAGACGATATCGAACTGCAGCTCACGGCCGGCGGCGCGCAGGTTATTGAGGATGTGGTCGCGCAATGTGTCGCCAGTGCCGACCGGTACAGTGGATTTTTCCACCAGGATCACCGGCGCCACGCGATGGCGGGCTACCGCATCACCCACCGACAGCACGTATTTCAGGTCGGCCGAGCCGTCTTCATCCGACGGCGTGCCCACGGCAATAAACAACACTTCACCGTGCTCGACGGCGAGTTTTTCGTCGTGGGTAAAGCGCAGGCGCCCGCTTTCCAGGTTGTCCTTGACCATGGCTGCCAGGCCCGGCTCGAAGATGGTCACATGCCCCTTCTGCAGCGATTCGACCTTGTGCTTGTCAACGTCCATGCAAATGACATCGTGACCGACTTCGGCTAATACAGTGGCCTGGACCAGACCAACGTAACCACTACCAAATACACTGATTTTCATGGGGTATTCCTGGGACTTGAGGTGCTAGCACGACGAGAGTTGATAACCAGTACGCCGAGGATGACCAAGGCCACCCCCAGGGTTTTTGAAAGCGAAAAATCTTCGTTGAACACCGGCAGGCAGGCGGCCAGCAAATACACCAGCGCGTAGCTGATACTGAGCAGCGAATAGGCGCGGCCCAGGGGTAAGTGCTTCAGTGCGCCGAGCCAGCACAGCATCGACAGCGCATAGGCGATGATCGCCAGGATCACCGCGCCCAGGGCGCCCAGTTCGATGCTGTTATCCGTGAAGGCCGCCAGCCATTGGGTGGGAAGCGGCAGGCGCGTCATGCTCCAGCGCATGCCCAGTTGGGCACCACTCACCAGGCCGACACTGCCCAAAGCCAGGGCGAAACCCCGCACGCGACTCATACCTGGCGCCCCAGCAAGACCACGCCGGCAATCACCAGCCCCACGCCCAGCCAGTGACGGCCATCAATGGGTTCGTGAAACACAAAGCGCGCCATCAGCGTGACCAGCACAAAATTCAGGCTGAGCATGGGGTAGGCAATGCCGACTTCCAGGCGCTGCAACACCAGCAGCCAAACCAGCAAGCCCAGGCCCAGGCACACCAGCGCCGACCACAACCACGGCGAGCGCAGTTTCAGTGCCCAGCCGTCTGGCACGCCGCGCCAGCTTTCCACGGCGAATTTTTGCGAGACCTGGCCCATGCAGGTCAGCAGGCAGGCCGTGAGCAGTAGCAGCAGGGTGATCATGGCGTGACCTGCGGGAAAATCAGGATCACGATCTTGCCTTGCGCATAACGCTTGCCGTCAGTGGGCAGCAGTGCGAGTTCTTCTTTTTCGCCGGTGCTATTGACGCGCATCACCACGCCCACCGCGCCGGTACGCCGGGTTTCGGCCATCCACGCCTGGATGCGGTTACGGTCGACCAGACGCGGGGCCGTATCCTCGTAAGCCAGGCCGTACTTGACCTCACCCGAGGTGTTGTACAGCGTGATATCGGGACGCTTGAGGCGCCAGGACAGCGCCGAGGCGGCGCCCAGGTCGTTGCTCAGCAGGGCAACGCTGGGTTGCAATTCGTCGATGTGATCAATGATGAACTGGTCCGGGGTCTTGTTGTAAACCACCGAATGAGGCAACGCCGCAGGCACCAGCAGCACCAGCAATCCACTGCCGATCAGCGGCGCGGCCCACAATGCCAAAGGGCGCGCCGCTTGCAGCAGATTGACCACGATCCAACCGAACAAAAAGATGAACACCAGCACCAGGCTGAGGGTTTCTTCTCCCGGTTCGTATACCGGCTTCTTCAACTGGAACCAGCTGAGGGCCAGCAAGACCAGCACGCCGATCACCAGGTTCAACCAGCCATTGATGCGCAGAACGCGGCCGTGGCCTTGAGCCAGTTTGTCGCTCAGGGCCGAGCCCATCAGCAAGGCCAGGGGGAGCATGCACGGCATAATGTAGGAGGGCAGCTTGCCTTTGGCCAAGCTGAAAAAGGCCAGGGGCATCAACAGCCACAGTAGCAGGAACGCGGTTTTCGGCACACGCCGTTGCAGCCAGGCCTGCTTGAACGCGGACGGCAATAGCGCAACCCACGGCAGTGCGAACCCTACCAGCAGCGGCAAGTAATACCAGAAAGGTTCGGCGTGCTGGGCGTCTTCACCGGCAAAGCGTTGGATGTGCTCGTGCCAGAAAAAGAAATGCCAGTAGTCCGGCTCTTGCAGGTGCACAGCCAGGGCCCACGGCACGCTGACCGCAATCGCCACCACCACGGCAACAGGGCCAAATTTGCACAACTCGCCAAAACGTTTTTGCCAGACGGCGTAGGGCAGGGCGACCAGCACCGGCAGCAACCAGGCCAGGAAGCCCTTGGTCATGAAGCCCATGCCGCACGCCAGGCCCAGCAAGGCCCAGGACCACAAGCGCGCACGCCGCGTGGTGCTGTCGAAGCAGAACCACAAGGCCACGCCGGTCAGGTTGACCCAAAAAGTGAACTGCGGGTCCAGGTTGGCATAGCCGCCCAGCGCAGCCACGCTGACGAAACTCATGTAGAGCAACGTGCTGACCAGGCTTTTTTGCGGATCATTCCACAACCGGCGAGAGACCAGATACACCAGCAGAATGCTCAAGCCGGTGCTCAACGCCGAGGCAAACCGTACGCCGAACAGGTTCTGGCCGAAGATCGCCTGGCCCAGCGCGATCATCCAGTAGCCGGCCGCAGGTTTTTCAAAGTAGCGAATCCCCATGAAGTGCGGCGAGGCCCACTTGCCGGTCATCAGCATTTCCTGGCTGATTTGTGCATAGCGGGTTTCATCGGGAATCCACAGGCCATGGGTGGCCAACGGCAGCAGGTAGAACACCGCAAACGCGAGCAGGAGCAGGGGCAAGGCCCAGCGGCGGATCATGCCTGCTGTACTCCAAGCCAGCCCTCGCGGCCGCTCAAGGCGCCGCGTACCAGCTGTTGCTGGGGCAGGGTGGTCACATCCGTGGGCAACAGTTCGCCCAAGGGTTTGAAATCAATGCCGCGCTGCCCTGCCTGGGCGAGCAACTGGCGAAAATCATTGGCCATCAGAATCCCTTCTACTTCTGCGTGGATCGTATAGACGTTCAGCTTCGACGCGCTGAACCTGTCGAGAATGAAACGGTTGAAATCGTTGGCAGCCACCACCGGCCCGACGACTTCGTCGAAGGTCGGCAGGTCTACCGGAATTTGTGGGGTGCCCGCACTGCCATCGGCCAAGGTTGGTCGAAACAGGCTGGTGCCCCGGCAATCGCTGTTGTAGCGAAAGTTGAAGCCTTGCTTGGCTTGCACCACGCGCTCATCGGCACGCCAGCCGGCGGCCGCTGAACAGTCGACGCGCTCGCCGAGGATGTCGCTCAAGGTGTCTACGCCGCGCCGAATCTGCTCGACCAGCTGTGCCTCGCTCCAACGCCCGGTGTTGGCCTGCCAGCCATGGTGGTCCCAGGCGTGCAGGCCGACTTCATGCCCGGCGGCCTTGGCCTGGCGCATCAAATGCCCCAGGTCGCGGCCAATCGGCTTGCCTGGCCAGGCGGTGCCGGCCAGCAAAATATCCCAGCCATACAGGCCGGCAGCGTTGGAACGCAGCATCTTCCACAAAAACTGCGGGCGGATCAGGCGCCACAAGTGGCGCCCCATGTTGTCCGGCCCGACACTGAAGAAGAACGTCGCTTTGACCCCAGCTTCGGCCAGGGAGTCGAGCAACCGTGGCACACCTTCACGGGTGCCGCGGTAGGTGTCGACGTCGATGCGAAGACCTGCCTGCATTACTTTTTATCCGCAATTTCAAGCATGGCTTCACGCAAGAAGAAATCGAGCGTGTTGCCGATGGTTTCGCTCATCTGCACGCTCGGCTCCCAGTTCAGCAGGCGCTTGGCGTTTTCGATGCTCGGCTTGCGGTGCGCCACGTCCTGGTAACCTGTGCCGTAGAACGCCTTGCTCTCGACGTCGCGAAAACCGGCGAACGGCGGGAAATTGTGGCGCAGTGGGTGAGCCTCGAACTGACGCAGCAGTTCTTCGCCCAACTGGCGAATGCTGGCTTCGTTTTCGGGGTTGCCGATGTTGATGATCTGGCCGTCGCAGACGCCATTGTCGTTATCAATGATGCGCGCCAGGGCTTCGATGCCGTCGGCAATGTCGGTGAAGCAACGCTTCTGCTCACCACCGTCGAACAGACGGATCGGCGTGCCTTCCACCAGGTTCAGGATCAGCTGGGTAATGGCGCGGGAGCTGCCGATACGCGCCGAGTCCAGGCGGTCCAGGCGCGGGCCCATCCAGTTGAATGGACGGAACAGGGTGAACTTCAGGCCCTTGTCGCCGTAGGCCCAGATCACGCGGTCCAGCAGTTGCTTGGAGACGGAGTAGATCCAGCGTTGCTTGTTGACCGGGCCCACCACCAGGTTGGAGGTGTCTTCGTCGAAATACTGGTCTTGGCACATGCCATAGACTTCGGAGGTCGACGGGAAAATCACGCGCTTGTTGTACTTGACGCAGTAGCGCACCAGCTTGAGGTTTTCTTCGAAGTCCAGTTCGAACACGCGCAGCGGGTTACGGGTGTATTCGATCGGCGTGGCGATGGCCACCAGCGGCAGCACCACGTCGCATTTCTTGATGTGGTACTCGATCCACTCGGTGTGGATGCTGATGTCGCCTTCCACGTAATGGAAGTTCGGGTGGCTGCGCAGGCGCTCGATGGCGTCGGAGCCGATGTCCAGGCCATAGACTTCGTAGCGGTCGTCACGCAGCAGGCGCTCGGACAGGTGGTTACCGATAAAACCGTTCACGCCCAGGATCAGCACACGGGTACGGCGCGGCTTGCGGCCCGACTCGGCGCCGCGCAGCACGGAACCGTCTACCAGGCCCAGTTCATCGGCCAGGGACGGGCCGGCCAGGTACAGGCCGTTTTCGTTGCGCTGGCCGAACTTGACCACCAGGGAATCTTCACCGCAGGCAATGCGCAGCGGGTTGACGCTGATTACACGGCCAGGCGCCAAACCTTCGTTGCCCTTGACCACGTCGGCTTGCCACACGATCAGCTTGTGCTCGCCCACGGCGCAGAAGGCGCCGGGGTACGGCTGGGTCACTGCGCGTACCAGGTTGAACAGTTGCTCGGCAGGTTTTTTCCAGTCCAGCTTGCCATCGGCGGCGGTGCGACGACCGAAGTAGGTGGCTTTGCTCTCGTCCTGGGCGGTTTCGCTCAGCTTGCCCTGGGCCAGCTGTGGCAGAGCATCGCGCAACAGGGCAGTGGCCGCCTCACGCAGCTTGGCGTGCAGGCTCAGGCCGGTATCGCTGCGCTCGATGGTGACTTTTTGCTGGGCCAGGATGGCGCCGGCATCGGCACGCTTGACCATGCGATGCAGGGTCACGCCGGTTTCGGTTTCGCCGTTGACCAGCACCCAGTTGGCCGGGGCGCGGCCACGGTATTTAGGCAGCAACGAGCCGTGCAGGTTGAACGCGCCTTTGCGGGCGGTGGCCAACAGCGGCTCGCTCAGCAGGTTGCGGTAGTAGAACGAGAAGATGTACTCCGGGTTCAGCTTGGCGATGCGTTCGATCCACAGCGGGTGGTTGGCGTCTTCCGGTGCATGTACCGGGATGCCATTGCGGGCGCAAAGTTGGGCGACGGAACCGTAGAAGTTGTTTTCCTTGGGGTCATCGGCATGGGTGAACACGGCGGCGATGTCGTAACCGGCGCTGAGCAGCGCTTCAATGCCTGCGCAGCCAATATCGTGGTAGGCGAATACAACAGCTTTTGAACTCATGACTGGACCTGATCCGAAGAAGAAGTAGAAGTATGGGAAGACACCAGACCGTCGACCACGACGACTGGAGCCGGTGCTGCCGGTTGGTTGCGCAGCACTTTTTCAATAAAGAAGCGTGGGCGGGCGCGGACATCGCTGTACATGCGGCCCAGGTATTCGCCCAGCAGGCCCATGCCGATGAACTGGCCACCGGTGAACACAAACAACACCGCAAACAGCACGAACAGGCCATCACCGGCCCAGTCGGCGCCGAAGGCCAGGCGCATGACGATCAGGGCAAAGGCAAACAGCACGCCCAGCGCCGCCAGGCTGAAACCGACGATGGACAGCAGGCGCAAGGGCGTGGTGGTCATGCAGGTCAGCAGGTCGAACATCAGGCTGATCAGGCGCATGGTGCTGTATTTGGATTCGCCGTGCTCACGTTCGGCGTGGTGCACCAGGATTTCCGTGGTGTGGCGGGCGAAGCCGTTGGCCAGGATAGGAATGAACGTGCTGCGCTCACGGCAGGCGAGCATGGCGTCGACGATGGTGCGGCGGTAGGCACGCAACATGCAGCCGTAGTCGGTCATGGCCACGCCGGTAGAACGTTGCACGGCGAGGTTGATCAAGCGCGACGGCCAGCGGCGGAAGGCCGAGTCCTGGCGGTTATTCCGCACGGTGGCAACCACGTCGTAGCCCAGGGCAGCTTGCTCGACCAGGCGCGGGATCTCTTCCGGCGGGTTCTGCAGGTCGGCGTCAAGGGTGATCACCACTTCGCCACGGCACTGTTCAAAGCCGGCCATGATCGCCGCGTGCTGGCCGTAGTTGCGGTTAAGGATCACCGCTACCACATTGCTGCCGTCTTCCGCGGCGGCGTCTTCGAGCAGTTGGGCCGAGTTGTCGCGGCTACCGTCATCCACCAGGATGATTTCGTATTCGTAGGCCAGCTGCTTGCAGGCTGCCGTGGTGCGACGCAGCAACTCAGGCAGGCTTTCTTGTTCGTTGTAGACCGGGATAACGATCGACACGCAATGAATAGGGTAGGGTTTCAAAGATTCATGACCTCGGGCTAAAGCGACTTCAAGCGTGAAAACGGCAGCGTTCATTGGGCAAAACTACAGCCCGCAGGTTACAAAACGGGGCTAAAGATGATGCGTTTTCAATAGGTTAGTCGATAATCCACGGATTGCTCTCAAGTGTTGCCTACAAGGTTAAGCGCAAAAATGTGCAACGAATATGAAAGGCGGATGAAAAACTCGTTTATTTGACAGGCAGACAGCTAGGGTTCAGCTAAGTAATCAAGGCGTTACATGTAGGTCTCACAGGGCGACATCGGAGCTTCGTACAAGACGCTTGGTTCAATCTGAGCGAGGCGATCAGCCCAATGCTCGCCCTTCAACAATCTTCTCTGCATTAGCGCTCAAGTGCCGGTAAAGTAAGCCCTCTCTTGCCAGGGTACTCGGATGAATAGCGTGCAGCTTTTACGCGGCCAGTTGCGGCCAGCGCTGATGGGATTGTTGATGACGGTGGCCTGTGTCACCAGCGTGCGGGCCGATCAAGGCGTCGCGCTGACCCCACTGGACCAGGTGCCGGACGGGGTGGAAGTGCGCGGCAAGCAGGTCGCGGCTTATACCTGGGATGACCGCCAAGGCAAAAACCTGCTGGTACTCGCCGAGCAAGTCGGTGAGCGCGATGACGATGGTACCCAATCGGCCTTTGTCTACGCGGCGCAATACGTGCTGGGTGGCGAGCGCCCCAAGCGCGTGTGGATGCTGTACGACGATGTACAGCACTGCGAATTCGACGCAGGGCTGCGCTTTGACCGGGCTGCCACCAAGGTCACCGACCTGCTGGGCGACGGCAATACCCAGGCCACGGTCGGTTATTCGCGGGCCTGCACCAGTGATGTCAGCCCCAACGAATTCAAGTTGATCATGCATGCCGGCAAGTCCGAGAAGTATCGTCTGCGTGGCCTTGACCGCGTGGGCGCCAGTTGGTGGGACGAGGACGCTGGTGCCTTGCGCGGCATGCCCCTGCCCACCGACTGCAGCGTCGCGGCGCAGCAAGCGCTGGTCAGCCAATACAAGGAGCAGGGCACCGAACTGCCCCTGCCAGGCTGCTATGGCGACGAGAAGGACTTTGCCAAGGCGCCGGACAGTTACCTCGCTTTTATGCGCCAGCAGTGGTTCGCGCTGATGCAGCAACAGGACGCTGACTGGAGCCAATCCCAGGCCCAACCCCAGGCAGCCAGCGAAGACGACGAATCGGCCCCGTGATTTTGTGCCAGGGCCGGTCCTGGGTTAGACTCGGCCTTCGCCAATCCACTAAATACATCGACTAATCAAATAGTTGGTCGGTGTATTTAATCCAAAGGCTGATCTACCTTGACCGAGTCCATTTGCAACCCACTGACCCTATATCTCACCCGCCTGGCGCCTTCCAGCCAACTGACCATGCGCTACGTGCTGCAGGATGCCGCCGACCGCTTGGGTTTCGAAGACCTCAACCTCGAAGAGATTGACTGGCACCTGCTGCAGCCTGAACACGTCATCGCACTGGTGGCTGCCTTGCGCGAGGACGGCTTAGCGCCGAACACTTCGTCGCTGTATGTGAATGCGGTGCGCGGGGTCATGAATGAAGCGTGGCGCATGAGCTTGATCAGCCAGGACCACCTGTTGAAGATGCGCTCGGTCAAGGCCACACCTGGCACGCGCCTGAGCCAGGGCCGCAATCTGCGCCGCACCTTGATCCGCGAGATGCTCGACGTCTGCGCCGCCGACCCTCGGCCCCAGGGCCTGCGGGATGCAGCGGTGATCGGCCTGTTATATGGCTCGGGCATGCGCAAGTCGGAGTCGGTGAACCTGGACTTGGCACAGGTCAACTTTGACGAGCGCAGCTTGCGCGTGATCGGCAAGGGCAACAAAGAGTTGGTCAAGTACGCGCCGGACTGGGCGTTTGCCAAGCTGCAAGCCTGGCTGGCGTTTCGTCGCGAGCACCTCAAGGAAGGCGAGCAGGACGACAGCTTCCTGTTCAACCGCATCCGGCGAGGCAGCCATATCACCCGAGAGCGGATCACCAAGCATGCGATTTACTACATCGCGCGCCAGCGCGGCGATCAAGTGGGGGTCAAGATCATGCCCCATGATTTCCGTCGTTCGTTTATCACCCGGGTGATCGAGGAGCATGATTTGTCGATTGCGCAGAAACTGGCGCATCACACCAACATCCAGACCACTGCCAGCTATGACGTGCGTGACGACAATGAGCGCCGGCGGGCGGTGGACCGATTTGATTTGTAGGCTTGTGGATACGCCACGATTCAAATGTGGGAGCTGGGTTGCCTGCGAAGAGGGCCTCACAGGCAACCAGAATGTTGAATCTGCCTGCTCCTGTGCTCAAGAGGAAGGCGGGACGCTTGAGGTCAAGTGAGCCGGTAAGCGCCGCAACGTCCACAAGGTGGTCAGCATCGCGGCAAGCGCACACAGCGCAATACCGATCAACATCGGCGCCGGTGTATGGTCGGCAAACACACCCACCAAGGTCATCGCCACAGCCGCCGTGACCATCTGGATCGCGCCCAGCAGTGCAGACGCAGAACCTGCCACCGCACCATGATCCTCCAGCGACAGTACCCCGGCCGCCGGCAATAGCAGGCCAAGAAAGCCGAAACCGATAAACAACAGCCCCATCATCAAGCCCAGGCTGTCACCCCACAGCGTAGTAGCCGCCAGCAAGCTCATGACCGCCGCCACGCCCACCACCGACCAGCGAATCAACGGCGCCAGCCCAAAGCGGGCGCTGAGGCGGGCGGTCAGTTGGCTCATGGCAAAAAACGAAGCCGCGTTGAGCGCAAAGCACAGGCTGAACTGGGTTGGCGTCAGGCCAAAAAACTCGATGTACACGAAGGGCGCGCTGCCGATGAACACGAAGAAGGTGGCCAGGCCAAACCCGCACACCACCGACAAGCCCGTAAAGACCGGGTCGCGGAGGAGGGCGCCATAACTGCCGAACGCCTGGCCCAGTGTCTTGCCCAGGCGGCGCTCGGCCGGGTGGGTTTCTGGCAGTTGTACTGCGGTCATCACCAGACACAGCACGGCCACCACCCCCAACACGGCAAACACTTCGCGCCAGCTCCAGATCGAAATCACCAGGCTACCGGCCAGTGGCGCGAGGATCGGCGAAACACTCATCACCAGCATCAACAAAGCCATCAGACGCGCCGCTTCATGGCCGGTGTACAGGTCACGGACAATCGCCCGTGGGATCACCATCCCCGCACAGGCACCGAACGCTTGTATGGCTCGAAAGCCGATCAGCACTTCGATAGTCGGGGCCAGTGCGCAGCCGACGCTGCCAATGGCAAAGATCACCAAACCTGCATAAATCGGAGGTTTACGCCCGAACACGTCGCTGAGTGGGCCGTAGAACAACTGGCACACGCCGATAATCATGAAGAACACCGTCAAACTCATCTGCACGGCCGCCGGCGAGGCCTGGAGGCTGGCGCCCAGGGTCGGCAGCGCCGGCAGATAGATGTCGATAGCAAACGGGCCCACGGCGGTGATCAAGCCCAGCAACAGGGCGAGACGGGCGATACGTTGAGGCATTTGGCAGATCCAGGTAGAGCAACGGACGGTCAGCTTAAGGGAACCGCGCAGATCCGCAAACTTAGGCTTCACTAACAAGCAACAGCTGCCGATACAGCTAGCAGCGACATTGAAACGGTTGGGTTCCCAACCGGCGTTCCTGGCACGGGGTACCACTATGACGATCAAATTACGCTTGGTGCTGTTGATTGCGACCGGGTTGCTCACGGCTTTGATCATGAGCCTGGCTGGCTACCTGGGCAATACGCGGATGGCCGATGCGGTACAGGACAACGACGTCAGCATGACGGTACTGCGCAACCACATGGAAGCCGACATGATGCACGACGCCCTGCGTGCGGATGTACTCTCGGCGATGTTGGTCGGGCTGGGCAAAAGCACCAGTACGCCGGCCGAGGTCAACAGCTCGATCAAGGAGCATGCCGAGCACTTTCGCGAGGTGCTGGCGGACAATCTCAAGCTGCCGTTGGACGCCTCGATCAAGGCCAGCCTGGAAAAAATCAAACCCAGCCTGGACACCTACATCAGTGCCGGCGAGCGCATCGTCGCGCTGGCCCTGGAGAATCCAGAGGCCGCACGAGGGGAACTGCAGACCTTCAATGCCGCGTTCAGCCAGTTGGAAGAACAAATGGCGGCGTTGAGCGAACTGATCGAAAACAATACCCAACTCACCAGCACTGGTACCCGTCAAACCATCAGTAACGCTAACTGGACCTTGATTATTGTATTGGGGGCGAGCCTGCTGTTGCTGCTGGCACAAGGACGTTGGGTGACCCTGAGCATCATGGGGCCGTTGCGCACCGCCAGCCGTATTGCCCAGAGCATTGCCCATGGCAACCTGAGCGAGCCGATTGCCGAACCCAAGAACCAGGACGAAGCCAGTGCACTGATTCGCAGCCTGGCGACGATGCAGCGGGATTTGCGCGGCATGATCGAAGTGGTTCGCAGCAATGCCCATGGCGTGAATGGCATGAGCGAGCGCCTCAGCCAGGGTTGCCATGAAGTGGCAGGCAGCAGCCAGCAACAAAGCGTCGCCGCCAGCACCATGGCCGCCGCCGCGAGCGAAATGACCGCCAGTATCGAAGAAATCACCCGTCACGCCCAACGTGCCCTGGACATGGCCAGTCAGGCTGAAACCCTGGCCAAGGACGGCGGCCGGGTTATCCACCAGGTGGTCAGCGACATGGACGGCATCGCCCGTTCTGCCCAACAGTCGGCGCAAGTGATCCGCACGCTGGACAAGGAGTCCGAGGCGATCTACAGCATTATCCAGGTGATCAAAGGGATTGCCGACCAGACCAACCTGCTGGCCCTGAACGCCGCCATCGAAGCCGCCCGCGCCGGTGAACAAGGGCGCGGCTTTGCAGTCGTGGCCGACGAAGTGCGCAGCCTGGCCGGACGCACCAGCGCCTCCACCCAGGAAATAGCCAGCATGGTCGGGAGTATCCAGCAGAACACCCGTGAAGCGGTGATCAGCATGGAGGAGGGCGTTGCCCAAGTGGACAAGGGCATGGCGGTGACTGCCGAAGTGGAACGTGCCATTCGCGAGATCCTCCAAGCCACGCTGAGCACCACTGAATTGGTCAACGATATTTCCCGCACTATTAGTGAGCAGAGCCTGGCCAGCAATGAGATTGCCCATCAGGTGGAGAGGATTGCGGGGATGTCGGAAAGTAACAGTCGGGTGATTGGCGAGACGGCGTCTACGACGGATGAATTGTCGAGTTTGGCGGGGAAGCTTTCGCAGTCGGTGGATCGGTTTAGGCTTTGATGGATGACGACCCATATATAACTAAACTAAATAGTTATTTAGTTTAGTTATAATTAATATGCATATTAGGGGGAGGAGAGGCAAGATTACCGGCTGGTTCGTCCAACCATTAAAAGAGCCCGAAAGGCAGCTTCAGCAGCCGTCTCAGCCGTTTTGATTTGGTTGAGAACCGTCATTAAGTGAAGGTCAATCACATCTTGCCGCTCTTTATCTGCCAGGTCACCGAATAAGCCGACGAACTGTTTTAAGCGATTTACTTCAGAAAATGCGTTTGCCAGGGTGCTGCTGACAGCCTCACTGAAGAAATCAGCTTTGTCCAAAAACTGGGATGGAAGCTCAATCGTAATTGCTGATGCCTTTTCGACCAGCTGCTTTCGCGCATTTTTGTCCTGCAGCAAACTGCCGATCAGGGGATCACTGCCAGTTGGAAAAAGATCACTTTGGAATTTAGAAATCTGGACATGTGCAGCTCCAACAAGTGTCGTCATGATCTGAGCTAGAAGCCTAGCACTGGCCTTGCGTTCGAGCCTCCGTTGATGCTTGTCGTAAAGCCAAACGGATAATGCGATGAGTGCGGCTGCGGCAGTAGCCACGGCGCTGATTGCGTTCCAATCAATTTTCCAGTTTGCACAAAGCCACATTCCGTTTCTCCGGCGCCGAGTGGAAGCAACAGCGTTGCTAAAGGCCGGCATTCAAGCATGCGGAGAAAGCATCGCCAAGCGAAGCCTGTACGAGCTGGAGACGGTGATCGAGGGTTGAGCCAGGCTTCAAATCTGACCACCAGAGCCCTCCAACCCCGCATACGACGGTACGCATAATGTATATTATGTTAAATAATGTATTATGTCGGATATGTTCATAAGCGACGTAAGTCACTGATTCGACGAATTCGTTATTACGCCTACTCTCCCAATGAGCCATGTCCATAGTGCTCATGACGAGTCCTCTTCAGGTCAACGACTACCGCTGCTCGGGCAAGCTGGTGACGCGCGCCGTTGCCCATGCTTGTCCGCTCATGTACGTCCAACTCAAACTCAGGCGCCGCGTTTTCAATACTGCGGCGGCGCATCTACGAGCGATCCAGGCTTTCTATAGCTACGCAAAAAGCCGATACCTGGATAAGGGCTGTGCGCTCAGACAAGGTGATGCTTGGCACCGAGTGAGGACTGCGCAGCTGAAACCCTCATCTTTGATCGTGACGGCGCCGTTGCTGGTATGCACAGATCTTCAGGATTCTGTCATCGTAATGGCTCTTCATAATTAACATAACTTTCGTTGTGTTTAATTTTGAGGGCTGCTAGCATCGAAATTGCCACGTGGCATTTTCGAGGAGAAAGCTCTCATGCAACTCTCTGTGCGAAAGGCGTTCCTGGAAGACGGGGCCGTCCTGATCAAAGGTTTTCTGAACAAAGATCAATTGGCTGAGTGCCGGGCAGCCTATGACTGGGCAGTCGAGAATCACGGCCCTCATGCAACCCGAATGTTCGACGGGACTGAGCAACAGTCCCATGTTGACAATGCCAACCCCGTCGCCAAAGCCCGTCTTGAAGAACTCGTAACCTCCCTGCCCTTTGGCCAGCTGTTTGCGCAGCTCTGGGGCTCGGAAAACGTGTGGTACTTCGCCGAAGAGGTGTTTCTCAAAGCAGGTGGGCGCGGATCTCGCACGCTTTGGCATCAGGACACGTCTTATCTGCCATGGGCCGGAAGCCACTGGGCCAATGCCTGGATCAGTTTTGAATCAGTGCCGAAGAAAAACGCTTTGGAAATCGTTCGAGGTTCGCACAAAGGACCACGCTACGACGGCACTACGTTTCGCGATCCTAACGATCCGACTCAACCGCTGCATGGCGGCGACGCATTACCACGCCTGCCGGATATCGAGGCGCTGCGCCAAAACGATCCCGAATCATTCGACATCATTTCGTGGGCTACCGAGCCTGGCGATATCGTCTTGCTGCATCCGGGTTCACTGCATGGTGGCGCTCCAGTGGATGAAGCTTTCCCGGATCGTCACACCTTCGTTTTCCGTTTCTTTGGCGACGACGCCACCTTCCATCCTTTACCAGAAAACAGCGCGAGCGGTTACCCGCAGCAAGGCGTGCTGTTTACTGAAGAACTGTCGACCCTGAAAGCGGGAGACGGCTTCCGCCACCCAACGTTCCGCCAATTAATATAAAGGAGCATTGCCATGAACACTCAAGTCCTGCAGCGTCAGTCCTTCAACCCTGGTCACACCCAGGCAATCTACGACAACTTCCACTTTTCCCAGGCAACACGCGTCGGCAACATGATCTGGGTGTCCGGCCAAGTCGGTATCGACGAGGCCATGGTTCCCGCCGAAGGCATCCAGGCGCAATCCCATCTGGCGTTTCAGTCTTTGCGGACCATCCTCGAAGCTGCCGGCGCAAGCCTGGCTGATGTCGTCGAGTTGATGACGTTTCATACCGATCTGCAGGCCGAAGTGCACGCTTTTGGACAGGTAAAGGATGAATACTTCCCTGAACGTTATCCAGCCTGGACCGCTGTCGGCATTTCACAACTGGCAATGCCGGGCTTGCGCGTGGAGGTTCGGGCCGTCGCGGTGATTGGCAGCGGTCGAATCTGAACGATTGCATGATCGCGACGTGCCAAGCCAAAATGGCGTTCGCAGCCGCTGCCGGCTCAACGCCTTCAACCAACGGAATCACTTTCTCTCATGCATGATGCTCAAGCGCCTTCCACGGATAGTCAGCACTCCAAAGACAGTGATTCAGCGCCCGCCCCACGTCGCGGCCGCCCGGTAGGTAATCGTCTGGAAAAACGCGGTGAACTGTTGACTGCAGCCATCGAAGTCATTGCGCAGGAGGGTTATGCCGGGACGTCTCTGCGCAAAGTTGCCAGCCATGCCGGCTGCACCACGGGCGCCGTGACCTATTACTTTGCCAATAAAGAAGAAATGATCACGGCGGCGGCGCAGAGTCTGTTTGACGAGTTCGATCACTTGCTGGATGCCGATCAGGAAAAAGTCGATATCAGGGCAATGATCGAGCAGTGGTTGAACCTGACTCAAGCCAACGACTCGGCGCGTTGGCTGGCCCTGTTTCAGATGCTTGCACACGCCCGGCACGAACCGGTGTTTGCCGACGTAATCCAGAAACGTTACTCGCGCTTTCGCGAGGATCTCGCAAGCATTCTGGGCAAAGGACAAACCCAGGGCATCATTCGCAAGGACATTGCTGCCGATCTGCTCGCCGATCAGCTCAGCGCGCTGAGTGACGGCTGGATGATGATGTTGCCAATCGAGCCAGAGCGATTTGAAGCCAAACGCAGCAAGGCCTTGATGGATGCGGTCATCACGCTGATCAGCCCCGCTCGCTAAACCCTACCCTGCCCTCAGGCATCCAGAAGATTCGCTTCATTTGCGCAGCGAATCCTGCTTGATGGCGCCCGCCTATCTCTCACCCCCTCGGTTAATCGCCATTGCGCCGATTTCACTTTGCTGAATTCCTGTTCCGTCATATATTTGCATAACATCTGTGATTATAACTAAAAGACGGAGGTGACGATGGATGCGGATCTCGATGAACTGTCGACGCAATCACGACAGCGACGATTGTTATTGCAAGCGGTTGGAGGCGCGGCCCTCGCCGGAGGGCTCGGTGTCACCGGGCGTGCGATGGCGCAAACCCAACCTTTAGACACCTCGATACTGGATGTGGTGATCATTGGCGCAGGCCTGTCCGGGCTTACGTCTGCCAGAGACCTCCAGGCCGCTGGCTGCGAGTCGTTTGTCGTGCTTGAAGCCCGCGATCGCGTCGGTGGTCGCACACTTAACCATGACCTAGGCAATGGCGTAATCTGCGAGGCCGGTGGGCAATGGATCGGCCCCGGTCAAACGTCAATCGCCGATCTGGCCAGACAGCTTGATGTCGCAACCTTCCCTACGTACTACAAGGGCAAGGCGGTCTATCTGATAGACGAGGTAACAGTCCAAGAGGACGTCAGCGATGGTCCGAATTCCAATACTGACATCGTCGCAAAACTGAACAAACTCGCCGAAGGCGTCCCCAGCAAAGCGCCGTGGAAAGCCAAGGATGCGGGTGAGCTGGACAAACTCTCGATTGGCCAATGGCTGGCCGGGCAAGGCATCAGCAATGTCGACAAGATCGGCTTCAACATGTCCGTGAGCCTCACCTTCGGTACCACGCCGGCCGGCATGGGGCTCCTGCATTACCTGGCGATGATCAACTCCTCTGACTGCCGTCTCGAAAAGCTCGAAGGTGTCCAAGGGGGTGCACAGGAATCACGTTTGGTAGGCGGCTCGCAAATCCTCAGCTTGAAGATGGCGCAAGCTCTCGGAGAAAAAGTCCGATTGGCGTGCCCAGTGCGCAAGATTGTCGGTTGGGATCGTGATGTCGTCGAGTTGCATACCGATCAGGGCATCATGCGCACGCGGCAGGTGATTGCCGCGCTGAGCCCGGCGCTGTGCAATCAGATCGTCTTCGATCCACCCCTGCCCTCCGGGCGTGCCGAGCTGCATCGGCATTGGCCGGCCCATGCACCGATGCGCAAGACCGTGCACGTCTATGAGCGCCCGTTCTGGCGCGACCAAGGCCTCAACGGCCAGATCGTGCAAGTGGAAGGTCCGCTGATCTGGGCCTTTGACAATTCGCCGGAGGACGGCAGCCTGGGTGTGCTCAGCGGCTTCGTCAGAACTGGCCAATTACCCCATGACCCCAAAACCGCACAGGACACCTTGTCGGCGATCTACGCCAGCGCCATGGGCGAACAAGCCCTGCACCCGATTCAGTTTCATGATCTGGACTGGGGAAAGATCGACCCGTGGAGTTTGAGTTGTATTTCCCCCATGCCCCCCGGTTTCTGGACGCAATGGGGCGAGTATCTGACGCCGGCGGTCGGTCGCATGATCTGGTCGGGTACCGAGACTGCGCAGATCTGGGCCGGGGCAATGGACGGTGCAGTCCGCGCCGGACATCGCGCGGCAATGGAAGCGCTCCAGGCGTTACTTCAACCTCGGAGGAACGCCTGATGAAGCGGATTATGATGGTTGGAGCCATCGTCGTGAGCGCAGCGTTGGCCGGATCAATTGCGATGTATGGACCGGAACTGTGGGCGGGCTATCGTTTCATGCAGGCCGTGGATCAGCACGACGCTGCATACCAGGCCAATGGCGGTGCGTGGCCACAGTTACAGGACACCTGCGCGCTTTGCCATGGCGCTAACGGTCAACCGCGCGACGCTCAATACGCAGCGCTTGCAGGGCAGACCGCAGCGTACATCGAAAACCAGTTGCACGCGTTTGCCGAAGGACGTCGCCACAGCGCACAGATGGAGCCACTGGCGGCCAATCTGACGGACGAGCAGATCAAACGTCTGGCCGCCTATTTTTCCGAACAGAAACCTGGTGTGACTGAAGTCCCGACGAAGGATGATGCGCTGGACCAGCGCGGTCAGCGTGTGGTCGCCGCCAACGGGTGTGCAGCCTGCCACGGCGAAAAACTCTCTGGCGGCCCCCTGGCTCCGCGTATCGCCGGACAAGGGCAGCTTTATCTGAGCGATCAATTGAGCGCTTTCAAGTGTGGCCAACGCACCGATCCGACGCAGGCCATGAATGCCATGGCGGGCACCCTGTCCGATGAAGACATCAAGGCCGTGGCGCATTATCTGGCCAAGCTGAACCCTTGATCCTGCACGGGCAAGGATGCCCCCCGTCCTCCTCTGCATCACGCAAAAAAGCCGCCAGAACGGCGGCTTCGAACACTTCAACTACCCCTCAGCGCGTTTGCAGAGCTGCCATTGCGCCCTTCGCGCGCTCCAGCGCGCAATACGCGTAATACAGGTGCACCAGCAGATAAGCCCAGGTCGTCAGTGCAAGCACGTAGAAGTTCAGCAGTACATTGCTATCGTCGCCGGGGATCTTGTAGAAGTCGTAGATGCACGCAATGGTCAGTGAGGCGAGCATGCCAAACATCACTCCGATCGCGTGCAGTGACTCTCCAACGGTTGCCAGGCGTACTGCGAAATACACCAGGTAGACCGAAAATATCATCCACATCAGCACGTAGAAATACGGTAGGAGCGGGACCAGAACCTTGGCCGAGATCAACGCGAGTGTGCCCAGCAGAGCGCCGGCAAACATCATGAGTTCCTTGCCCACAGACGGCTTGTAGGCATGCGTCACCGCCATCAGCCCGAGCGCGGTAATCAGCGGAATCCCAAAGGCTCTGGAGAACGCGTCGCAAAAGTATGAAATCAGGTACGCATGCTCCGATCCCGTCAGGAAAAAAACCAGGAAGTTTGTTGCGGAAAAGGCAACCACAAACCACTCCAGAGCCAGTAGCAGGTTTCTTTTCTTCAGAAACCTGATGCCGAAGGTCAGCCCATTGGCAAGCAGCAAGAAACAGGCAAGGCACAGCACAATATTTCTCGGTTCCATAACGATAGCCTCGGTACAGCTGACAGATAATTTGATGGATTAGCGGGGTTGAGGAACGAGTGCGGCCAGATAAGCCGCAATCGCTTGGCGCTCCTGCGCTGACAGCGCTGCGGCCATGGCTTGCATGGCACCACTGGGCTCAATGCGCTCGGCGCTGGCAAAAGCGTTGAGCTGGGCCAAAAGGTAGTCCTGCCCTTGTGCAGCCAGGCGTGGGAAGGCGTCTTGGCCCATCAGTTGGGCACCATGGCAGGCGGTGCAGCCTCGGGTTTGCACCAGTTGTTTGCCCTGATCCCTCAGCCCCTCGTCAGGACTGACAGCCGCATGGGCAACGACCGATTGCCGGGCATAAAAATTCGCCAGTAGATCAATATCATCCGGGCTGAGGGTCATCGCCAACGGCCCCATGTTGGGCGCAAGCCGTTGTCCGCTCGCAAAATTGCGCAACTGGGCAGACAGATACGCGGCGGGTTGCCCGGCCAGGCTCGGATACCTCGAGTTCATCGAGTTACCGTGGCTGCCATGGCAACCGGTGCAGGCATCGGTCAGATGGGGCCAGTTTCCGCGTTCGGCCTGGTAGGCCTCAGTGGAGGTGGTGATGTAACTCTGCAGCCGATACAGATCGAGCAGATCGCGGCCAAAAATCGCCAATAGCACCGCAATGACCACGATGACGCCAAGCGCTATGATTTTTTTCATTGCCGCCTCCTACACCCTACGTAATGCGTTGAGCACCTGTAAGGCGCTGTGGCGTCCGGCGCGCACGGCACCGTCCATGTAACCTGCCCAGATGTCAGCGGTTTCGGTGCCCGACCAGAACAGATTGCCGCAGGGCGGACGCAGTGCCTCGCCATGTGTCGACCAGAAACCGGGGGGAATCGGCGACACGCACGTAATGGTCCACGGGTCGGCATGCGCCCAGTCATGATCGTGATAGGAAACCGGCTCGAGCGCTGCGTCCCCCAGGGCACGTGCATAGATTTCGGTCTGCATACGCTTCGCGGCCTCTAGGTCGGTGGGGGCTGCGGCATTCAAAATGAACGCATTGATCACACCGATTTCGCCGTTTGGCGGCGAGTTGTCGTATGCCCAGATGACCGGCCCACCGACCTGAATGATGTGGCCGTTCAAGCCTTTGTCGCGCCAGAAAGGCCGCGGGTAGACCATTGTGGTCTTGCGTGCCGGCGAGTGCGCCGGCCAGGCTCGCTGCAGGGCGGCGCGGGTTTCGGGCAGCGGTGGATCGTACTGCAGGCGTTGGCACAGTGCTGGATGAATCGCCATGATCACGCGCCGGGCGCGGATCTCGCCCTGATCCGTTTGCAGTCTGACGATGTCGCCGTTCCAGTCAGCAATTTTGCGCACCGGGCACGACAAGCGAACCTTGTCACCCAGCAATTGCGCCATTTTGCTGCTGAGAACCTGTGAACCGCCGACGACCCGCGTCCCTTGCGCGCTGTCCTTGATCGAGTCGAGCCGCATGTATTCGCTGCCGGCCGAATTGATCATCGACAGAAAATGCAGAAAGCCCATCTTCGCTGGTGTGACGCCGCAGGTCAGGAGAAAGCTGGCATTCCACCCTGCGCGGTCTTCCGGTTTGATGTTTTGCTGAGCCAGCCAGTCGCCTGCCGAGAGCTTGTCCAGTTCGGCCAGTCGGGGGGATTTCCATGGCGCGCCGCACGGCACATCACGCGACAGCTCGCTGAGTTTTGCCGAGACGCTTTCGTCGGTACCGAAGGTGCCTTTCAAATCGACGGCGACACGTCCATCGCCACCGAGGATCACGGTTTCCCCCTCATAGAAACTGGGAAAGGTGCCGACCTCAAGCTCACGGGCCAGGTCCGCTACGGCGGTTTGTCCGGGGCCGATCCACTGGCCTCCGGCCTCGGAGATATAGCCAGAACCCAAGTCATGATTGAGCGTGCGGCCACCGACACGATCACGCGCTTCAAGCACCAGCAGCGACTCGCAACCCGCCAGATGCAGATCACGAGCGGCGGTCAAACCAGCCAGGCCGGCACCGATGATCACCACATCAAACACATCGTCCGGGTTGTCTTTGAGCAGCGCATCGGCGGCAGTGGCCAGGCCAATGTTCAAACCGATCGATCCCACGGCGGCAGTGGCACCGGCCAGTTTGAGTAGTTGCCTGCGCTTCAAATCAGGAGGGGCGTCAGTGCTCATGTTCGTTGCCTCACATCACGTTATTGTTGAATTGAACGCCCGTGGCCGAGCGTGGGTGCGGCAGTAAAAAAGGGGTGACGAAAACGCAAACATTCGTTTGTCTTTCTGCAGGCGAACGCCTACCGGCCCCAGGACTTCAAGGTCAGCGTCATCATGCAAACTCAGCGTGTTGGTTCTATAAGCCTCAGCCGTCAGGCATGAGGGCGCGCAACTTTGCGGTTGGTGTATTCGTCCAGCAGATGTGCCCCTCCCAGCGCCACATTCACGGCGCACCACTGCAGCGGTTCGGGCAGGGTTTTCGGGGTTTTATGCCGCAACGCGGCGAGCAGCGGATGCTCGATACCGCCGATTCTTTCCGCCAGCAGGTGACCGATCAGCGACTGCGATGCGACGCCGTGTCCGGAGCAACCCGCGGTATAGAGAATGTTGTGGTGCGACCCGGTTTCGCCCACCACCGGCAACGCGTCGTAGGCCATGCTGACGTAACCGTTCCAGCACGCTTGAATGCCGACACCGCGTAACGTCGGGAAACGCACGCCAAGGTTGTCTTGCAACGCGCGGTAGGTCACCTCATCGGGAATGTTCGGGGTTTTCGAGCCGTAGGCATAACCCAGCCGTTTAGTGGTCATCAGCAGCGTATTGCGTGCGGTCAGGCGATGGCTTTCCATCACCAGGTGCGGCGTGGTCAACCCTTCCCGCCCTGCCCAGCCCAGCGATGCCAACTGCTGTGGTGTCAATGGCTCGGTTTCGACCGCCGACACTCGAAATGGAACGACTTTGTCGCGCAGAAGACCGAGTTGCGGCGTATAGGCATTGGTGGCCAGCACCACTATCGGCGCGCTCGCCTGCCCGCGTGGCGTCCGGCAGGTGATCGTCGACCCGTCGGAGTACGACTCAAGCTTGGTGTTTTCATACAGCCTCACTCCCGCCTGAAGTGCAGCGCGGCGCAGGCCCATCACATATTTGCCAGGGTCCAGCGTACCGCCGTGGCGTTGCAGGCAGCCAAACAGAAAGGCCGGTGGAATGCCCCGCGCGCGCATTTGTGCCTGATCCAGAAACTCGGTTTGCGAACCCAATTCGTGGCCCACGGCCATGCTTTTGCGCAGCCTTTTCTCCTGCGACGGATGGATGCCCGCCCTAATGATGCCCGATGCGTTGTAGTCGCAGTCGATCTCCAATTCGCGTAAGCGACCTTCGACGTAGGCGACAGCTTCGTCATAGAATTTGACGATTTTTTGCGCTTTTTCCTTGCCAACACGTTTCAAGAATAACTCGAACTCAATGCCGACGCTGCCGCCCAGATAGCCGGCATTCCGCCCGCTGGCGCCGAAACCGGCAAACGCCTGCTCCAGCACCACAACCTTGGCCCCTAACGCCGTCAGTTCCAGGGCGGTGGACAGCCCGGCGAAACCGCCACCGATCACGATGACGTCCGCGCTGACATCGCCCTCAAGCTCGGGTTGCAGATCAGCCGGAGTTTCGACCCAGCCACCCAGCCGACGGAAATGCCCGCCGGCGAAGTGGCTTTCCAGCTCTCGTGATTGGTAGGTCATGGACATGTGATGTGCTCCTATTGACTCAGGATGTGAATAGCGACGGCTGCTTCCTCTACACCTTGCAGACCGCCACCGTTTTCCTGGATGGCATGCCGCGCACCGGGTACCTGGCGTGCACCGGCCTCCCCGCGCAACTGGGTGGTCAGCTCGTACAACTGACCGATCCCTGTTGCACCCAGCGGATGGCCCTTGGATTCCAGGCCGCCAGAGGGATTGATCGGCAGGCGACCACCCAGGGTGAAATCGCCGCGTTCGGCACACACCCCACCCTCCCCCAGCGGCGCAAGCCCGAGGTTTTCCGCCTGGATGATTTCGCCCATGGCCGAGGCGTCGTGCACTTCGGCCACGTGCATGTCCTGCGGGCCAAGGCCGGCGATTTCGTAGGCTTCACGCGCTGCCAACAGGCTGACGTGCTTGTGCGGCTCGTCGAGCCCACGCAGGGTGAAGCTGCGGATCACGCTGGCGGCGATCCGCACACAACGTTTCGGGTCGGCACCAATGCGTTTCAATCCCGCCTCGGTACAGAGAATCGCGGCGGCCGCGCCGTCGGATAACGGCGCACACATCGGCAGCGTGATCGGATAAGTGATCGGCGGCGCGGCGAGCACTTCTTCAATGGTGAAGGTCTTGCGAAATTGCGAATACGGGTTGTGCACCGAGTGTTGATGATTCTTGGCGCACACCGCTGCAATCTGTCGCTGAGTGGTGCCGTAGGTCTTCATGTGCCAGCGACACATGGCGGCATAGATGGCCATGAACTTGCTGTATGGACGATCGGATTCCGAGCCCGGCGGCACCACGATGCCCTCGCCCATTTTCACCAGCGTCGCGTAGTTTTCCTCGGCGGTGGAAACGTCCCAGCCGGTTTCGAACAGGGCCAGCGCCCGCGCCTTGTCCGGCACGTTCATTTTCTCCGCGCCCAACGCCAGGGCTACGTCGGTAGCCCCCGAGCGCAAGCTCTGCACTGCCAGATGAACCGCGGTACTGCCCGAGGCGCAGGCGTTTTCGACGTTGTACACCGGCACCCCTTCGAGGCCGATCTTGCTGCACAGCACCTGCCCGGGAATCGACAGTTGCCCTTGCAGATGACCGTTGGTGATCCCGGCGTAGAACACCGCACCGATATCGGCGCGCAGGGCACCGGAATCGGCGAGTGCGCCTTGCAAGGCCTCCAGCGCCAGATCCTGAAGGCTTCGGTCCAAGTGGCGACCGAACTCGGTCATGGCAATGCCGGCGATGTAAATAGGTTCCATCAGATCATTTCCCTCAGATACGCCGCTCAACGTTTTGCCAGTAATGGGCACGCAGATCTTTTTTCAGTACTTTGCCGACCGGGCTGCGTGGCAATGCATCAATGAAATCCACGGTTTTCGGCGACTTGACCGAACCGAGCCGGGTCTTGCACAGCTCGATCAACTCCTCAGCAGTGACGGTATGCCCGGCGCTCAACTCGACCACGGCCTTCACGCCCTCGCCCCATTGCTCATCTGGCACACCGATGACGGCGCAGTCCTGCACCGCCGGATGACTCCACAGCACTTGCTCGACTTCACTGGGATAAACGTTAAATCCGCCGGAGATGATCATGTCTTTCTTGCGGTCGGTAATGTGCAGGTAGCCGTGCACATCGAAATGGCCGATGTCGCCGGTGTGCAGCCAGCCATCGACGATGGTTTCTGCGGTTTTCTGCGGATCCTTGTAGTAGCCCTTCATCACCAGATCGCCGCGCACACAGATTTCTCCGGTTTGGCCCTGGCCGAGAATGTCTCCGGCGTCGCTGAGAATTTCCACCCGAACCAGCGGATTAGGACGGCCTACCGATGACAAACGCTCGTCCGTTGCAAGACGTCCACCGTGCAAATGTTCGGCGGGCGGCAGGTTGGAAATCGAGGCCGGCGCTTCCGTCTGACCGTAACCGCCGGCCATTACCGGGCCAAAGGTCTCGATGGCTTGCTTGAGCTTGTCCACCGACATCGGTGCCGCGCCGTACAGGAAATACTTCAACGAGCTGAAATCGACCTTCTGCGCCAGATCCGGAACATCCAGCAGTCGATAGATAACCGTCGGCGGTAGAAAGGTCTCGGTGACCTTGTATTTCGGAATCATTGCCAGCATCAGTGCAGGATCCGGCTTAGTAATGATCACCACGGTGCCTCCGCGCGAGGTGCACGGCAGGGACAGCGTGCCGGCGGTATGCGTCATCGGCGCCGCCGCCAGGTTGACCGGCGGATGCTCATCGGCATATGGGAAATTGATCATAAAGTGCGCGCAGAACGTTTGGATGCTGCGATGAGTGTTCATCACCCCTTTCGGCAGCCCCGTGGTGCCGCCGGTTGGCGAGAGCGCCACGACATCATCGAGTTGATACTCGACCTTCGGTGCCGTGGCCGGCTGATCCGCGATCCAGGACTTTAGCGACGGCGCCCCGGGCAAGTGCTCGTCAATGCAGATCCACAACCGGATTTTCGGCAGGCTCGAACGCAACGCGTCGACGATCGGCGCGAACTCTCGTTGAAAAAACAGCACCTCGCAGTCGAAGGCATCGAGCACGTGACGGTTCTCTTCGGCGCTGTTGCGTGCGCCGATGGGAATCCAGCACAGGTTGGCGCGCCAGAGCCCCAGGGTGCAGGTCCAGGCCACCGCATCGTTGGCCGACCAGACTGCGCCCTTGGTGCCGCCGGGCAGGTCGGCGGCTAACAGCGCGTTGGCGATCCGGCTAGACAGGTTGCGGACTTCGGTGAAGGTGAACACCCGATCGTCCTGGATGTACGCCGCGCCGTGCGGATTGATCCGCCAGCCACGGTCGAAGAAATCAATAATCGCCATGTTATTCACTTCACAGTTGAGTAACGGTTGCGCGGGCCAGGCCACGCTGCTCGAGGAAGCCCAGCAGATAGCGATGACCGAAGGCTTTCGAGGCCGAGGCGAAACCGGTTCTGGCGGTGTCGTTATTCAACAGTTTGACCACGGCTGCGGCGTGCAAGGCCCCGGTGGCGATGTAAGGCGTGATGCCATGCACGGTGGCACGCACGGCCGTCAGTTGACCACGACCGATTGCGAAGTCAACGGTGCGTTGCAGAGTGCTGCGTTCACGCGGTGGCATGCTCGGGGTGGTCGATTGCACGAGGCTCTGGATCACCGCGTCCTGCTGTTCTTTGGGCAGGTGCTTGTATTCGGCTTCCCACTTCTCACCCAGGCCGTGGACCATTTTCATCACCGGGTTGTCGTAGAAGCCGACACAGGACATGCAACTGCGTACCCGGCCATCCTCTTCGTAAAATACCGGTAGTGAAGTGCCGCCCCAAGGCAGGCAGAACACAGCTTCCAGCAGATCAGGACAAACCACGTTGAAGCTTGTGTTCGGCGCATAAGGCACCAGTTCCTTCTCCCACAGGTAGGCGCCGGGGTAACGGACGCCCTCGAAAATGGTCGCCGTTGAACCGACAGTCACCCCAGCGGCACCGGTGCGTGGGCCGCGGGTCAGTGTCGCGGTTTCCAGCGAATCGACGCCCGGTGTTTCCAGGGCCAATTCGGCGGCGATCTCGGCGTAGGTGTACATGTACGCCAGCGATGGCGACAGCAGCAGCCCGGCCTGGCGATACAGCTCGCCGAACTGATCACGCAAGGCTCGAATGTGCGCCTGCTCTCCGGCTGGATCCAGATAATGGCAGCCAGCTTTCAAGGCCGCTTCTACGGCAGTCAGGCCAAAATTGATGAACGGGCCGACCGTGTTGCACACCACGCGCGCACCTTTGAAAACCGAGACCAGCGCGTCGACCTCGTGGGCGCATTCAATGATTTCGTAAGTGGCCGACTCCAGGCCGACGACGCGTTGTGCCATCATTTCCTGAGCACGGGCGGCGTTGCGAGCGACGGCGGTGAACGGGATGTGCTGGTCGATCAACCAGTCCATGATCAGCATGCCGGTGTAACCACTGGCGCCATAGACAACGACAGGATATTTGGCCATCGGGATTTACCTCATTTGTTATTGTTGGATGAGTGATGTCGGGTGCATTCAGAATCAGTTGTTAGCCCAGCCTTCGGCGTACAGCTGCTGGGCGAGCAGCCCCAGGCGCATGGTCAGGACCCGGTTTTCGCCGTCCTCGATCAATGACGACTGGGTGTCACGCAAGAGTTTTTCGATCGGGTATTCACGGGTGGTGCCATTGCCACCGAACAGGCGGAAAGCTTCCTGCACAACGGCCATCGCCTCTTCGGTCACCGTGACTTTGGCGGAGGCGGTGGCGTACGGATGGGTTTGCGGCGACAGGCGCGCGAAGCTCAGCGAACGTCGGGCGACCGCACGGGCCGTTTCGACCCGACGCAACATGTCACCCAGGCGCAGACGGGTCATCTGGTGGTCGATCAATGGGTGCCCGCCCTGGCGGCGCTCATGGCAGTACTGCAGGGCCATTTCGAAGGCGGCTCGTGCGACACCGGTAAACACCTGGCCCATGTGGGTGCCAGCGAACGACCAGGAAGAACTGACGGCGCCGTAGTAGTTGTCGCGCTCGGCGATAGCAAAGCGCCGAGGCACTCGTACGCTGTCGAAGTAGATTTCGCCTTGAGGCAAGGATCGCTGCCCGATTTTGTCCAGCGGCTTGCCTTTGGACACGCCCTTCAGATCAAGCGGAATAATCAGCGCAATCCCGTGCGGCCGGCCGTTCTCATCGTAAAAACCGTCACCGTAATCGGCGCAGATCAAGCCCAGTGCCACTTGGGCAATGACGCCGTTGGAGACCCACGCCGAGCTCTGGCCGTTGAGGATGACTTCATCGCCAACCACTTTGGCGGTCAGGTTGCCGATATTGCCGAGCTTGCCCGCTGGCCAGTCTCGCGCCATGTCGAAGATCTGGTTGTCGCTGCCACGGTCGGGTTGGGTGGCCATCCAGCAGCCGATCCGGCCCTGGCAGAGTTCGACCAGTTCGGCATTGCCGGCGGCAACGGCCATTTGCAGAGGGAAACCGGCGCAGCCCAAAGAGATCGCCAGCCCGGCGTCGCCCCAGCCGAGTTCTTCACCGATCAGCGATTCGATTCGCACCGCCATGTCCGGCGGCAACTGTGCCAACAGCGCCGGGTCGAGGCCGAGCTTGGCGAACTCGGCAAACAGCGAGTAGTAAGGCGAGCCAGGGGCAACCACCTCTTCGGCGGTCATGCGGTCCAGCTCGCGACCCAATGGTCGCAACACTTCTTTGGCGAAGCGGTGCACGGAGGCCTGAATCGCAGCCTCCTCTTCCGTCAGCGGGGTTTCGAAACCGGTGAGTCCAGCGGCTGGCAGGGTGAGTGTCGACTTGAGCGAGATCATCAAAGTACCTCCATCGAGAGTGGCAGCCGCTGCGCTTGCAGCGTGCTGCGTCTTGTTATTTGCCATCGACTCTAACAAGCAAAATTAATTAACGCAACATTCGTTATGTTTATTATTTTGCACCTATAGAAACTCATTCAGGCATGGAAATTCGGCCGGAAATCAGCAGTTCGTTTGAGAAAAAATCGCGCCGACGTGTCGGGAAACGAGCATGGCGTTCGACTCCCGACATACCGCCGGTATCAGTGCCGAGAAACGACGCCTCTACGGGAAAAGACGATCGGCGAGCCATCCCCGTTCAGCAGTGTCGCCGTGAGCGAAACCCCGTCGCCGCTGGGTTGTTCATGGAAACTTTGGCCACCGTCGTCGCTGCGCACGATCAAACCGTCCAGACCTACGGCGATGACTGTTTGCCCGGAAACATCGATGGCGGTGACCGAGCTCTTGCTTTGCAGCGACACGCGCTGCCAACGTGCGCCGTCGGCGGAGCCGTGCAGCAACGTGCCGCGTTGCCCGCCCACCAGCAGCGAGCCGTCGCCCAGCACCGCCCCCGTCCACAGCGTGCCGCTGTAACCGGTATCCACATAGCGCCAGTGCTTGCCCTGATCGTCTGAGCGCAATAACTGGCCGCGTTCGGCGGTGGCGTACAAGCACCCTTCCCCATCGGCAAACAGCCCCATTAGGTTTAGGTCGGCCCGCTTCGAACCCGGCGGAGCTTCGAGTCGCTGCTCGGTCCAGTGCTTGCCGCCGTCATCGGTGGTCAGCACCAGCGACCACAGCCCCACCGCCACCCCTTGCTGCGGATTGAAAAAGTGCACGGCAAACAGTGGCCGATCTTCTGCACTGGAAAGGCGCTGCACCTGCCAGGTATCGCCGCCGTCAGTAGTGGCCAGAATCGCCCCCCAGTGACCAACGGCCCAACCCTGACGGGCATCGACGAAGGACACCCCCGTCAGAGGGGTGGCCAACGGCACGGATGTCGCTTGACGGAAATGCCCACCGTGATCATCCGACAACAGCACCACGCCGTGATCGCCGACGGCAACGGTTCGCTCCCCGGCCCGGGCAACGCTCAACAGCGTCGCGGCATTGGCGCTGGCCGTTTGTGTAGCCGGTACAGCCGACAAGGACGAAGCCTGCAATAACGCCGGCAACATCAGAACCAGTAAAGGCATCAGGTTTCGCATGGCTGTCTCCTCAATGCACCAGTGAGCCGATCAGGCGCACTGGGCGCCGTCGCGGGAATGTCCGCTCCAGCCATACTGCGAAGGCTGGGAGAACGGTCATAGCCATGATCATGTTGACCAGAAACATGAAGGCCAACAGCTTGCCCATGTCTGCCTGAAACTTCAGGTCGGAAAACGCCCAGGTGGCGACGCCCGCCGCCAGGGTGATCGCAGTAAAAATCGTGGCGACGCCGACCTCCAGCAATGCATGCTCCACGGCTTTGGTGATCGGTTGCCCGAGCGCCTGATGCAGCTGCAAACGGTTATAGATGTAGAACGCGTAATCCACGCCGATGCCGACCGCCAGCACCATGACCGGTAAGGTGGCGATGGTCAGGCCGATCTGCAGCTCCTTCATGAACCAGTAGCCGATGAAGGTCCCCAGAGTCAGCGGCAGGCAGCAGACCAGCACTGCGCGCCAATCGCGGTAGACGACAAACACCAGCAGCGCGATAGCGCCGTAGACGTAAAGCATCATCGGCAACTCGCTGCGTTCCACTTCTTCGTTGATCGCCGCGATCACGCCGGCGTTACCGGACGCCAGACGTACACTCACCCCGGGCTGAGTGAACTGGCTGCGGAAAGCCTTGGCCGCGGTGATCACCCGGTGAATGGTGGTTGCCTTGTGATCGGCGAGAAACAAATGCACCGCGGTCATACTGCAATCAGGCCGCATCATGCCGGGCACGCGAGCCACCTCGGCGGCCATCGACGAGTAGTTGGTCGGGTCGATGGGCACCGCGTTCATTTTCGGGTTGCCCTCGTTATAGCCCTCGTTGAACTGGCGCAGGCTGTTGGAAAACGAGGTCACCGAGACCACACCAGGCACACCTTGCATGGCCCAGACAAAACGGTCCTGATATTGGCCGAGAGCGACGTTCTCGCAGTCGTTCGCACCGCCATCGACCTTGACCTCGAAGACCACACTGAGCCAGTCCAGACCAATGTCGTAATTGCTGGCGATCGACAGCGCATCCCGATTGAAGCGCGCATCCTCGCGCAGTTCCGGGGCTCCGGCCTGTAAAGAACCGACGACTCGATCATGGCTTTGCCACGCCGCCGTGACAAAGATCAGCACGGCCATACCCAGCACCCAGCGCACGTTGTGCCATTCGCTCAAACGGGCGAGACCGTGTAACCAACGGACACGGCGCTGGCGAGAAACTTCCTCGGCTGCGGCGTAACCGTCATGCACCCTGAGCATCGAGGCCAGCACGGGCAGCATCACCAGATTGGTGACGATCTTGAACGCCACCCCGAGTGAAGCGGTGATTGCCAGTTCCCGCACCATGGGTATCGGGATCAACAGCAACGTCACGAACGATACGAATGCGGTGACCAACGCCAGTGTGCCGGGAATCAGCAACCCACTGAAACTGGCACGCGCCGCGCCCTCCACCGACTTGCCGCAGGCGATCTCGCGAATGATGAAGTTGATCTGCTGCACGCCATGGGATACCCCTATGGCAAACACCAGAAACGGTACCAGCACCGCCAACGGATCGAGGCCATAGCCGAGCAGACGCAAAGCGCCGAACTGCCAGATCAGCGAAACCAGCGAGCAACCCACCGCCAGCAAGGTGAAACGCAGCGAATGGCAGTACCAGAACACCGCAGCCGCTGTCAGCAACAAGGCCAGCAGACAGAACTCGAAAACCGCCGAAGCGCCCACGGCAATGTCCCCGATCTGCTTGGCGAAGCCGATGATCTGGATCTCGAAATCCATGTCCTCGAACTGACCGCGAATCTGCTGCTCCAGGACCTGGTTGTAAGCCACATAGTCCAGGCGCAGGCCGTTAGTATCGAACTCGTTGAGGTCGACCGTGATCATCGCGCTGCTTTGGTCGCGAGCCACCAGCGTTCCGATAAAACCACCCTGCGCCGTCGAGTTGGCGATCATGGCTATGCTCGTATCATCGAGACTTTCCGGCGTTACCGTCCCTGGTACCAGCGGGTCGGCACGAAAGCCCTCTTCGGTGATTTCATTGACGAACGCGTTGGGCGTCCACAACGAACGCACGCTGCTGCGCGACACGTTGGGCAGAAAGATCAGCGCCTGGGTGACGTCATACAGACGGTTGAGCCCTGCCTGGCTCCAGATCGTCCCTTGGCGAGCCTTGACCACCACCGTCAACCGATTCGCGCCGAGCAAGTCATTGCGATAGGTCTCAAAGGTCTCGATGTATTCATGGCCGATGGGCAACTGCTTTTCAAACCCGGCTTCCATGCGCAACTGCACGGCAAACCAAGCCATGCCCAAGGTGAACAGCGCCAGGCTCGCCAACGTCAGCATGCGATGCGAGAACAGCCATTGTTCGATGCGCGGTAACACGCCGCGCGAAGTGCTTTGCTTAAGGTTCAGGGAACTGTTCACGGCGCGCCTCACAGGGTTCGGGAAACCACAAGGCCAACGTAATCGCGATCACGCAGCAGTTGATCGTAAGGGGTCTTGCCGCCCATGAACTTTGCGTAGTTGGCCGAGATTTGCCAGCTCGCCGGATTGCGCACGAAGTTGAGGTAGAGGTTCATGCTGCTGGCGTCTTCGGTGAAGGTGGCCGACAGGTTCGGGGTGCGTCCGTTGATCGAGCGCGAGTAGAACACTCCCGGCGTGACCTGCCAGCCAGGAACGAGCGTGTTGTCATAGGTCAGGCTCAAATCGAGGCTGATGCCAGAGGAGGTTTTGTTACCCTTGGCGCTCGGCGCGATGGCCGGGTCCAGTTGCCAGGTATTAAGGCCGGCGGCGATGGGTTCCCCGGCGTAGTCGTTATGCAGACCGGGGTATTTCACGACCACCAGTTCGCTCAACAAGGTACCGGTGCTGGCACCGGTGAATTCGAGCAAGGTCGGCGAGTTGGACGGCGTCATGCTGTAGATGCCGGTCAGGTGCCATTGCAGTTTCTTTGCGTCTTTCCAGCATTTGCCACCGTTGGCGGCGCAAGCGTCGATGACCGGGTTGAGCGGTACCGCATCCTTGGGACGATAGGACAACTCGGTGCCCAGTGCCCAGTCGCCGACCGGCATATTGGCGCTGATGCCGTACATCATGCGGTCTTCCGGATATTCCCAGGTCGGCGCCGCGGCGAAGGTTTGCGGATCCACCTGCACGCTCAGTGACGGCAGTTTGTCGTGATAACGCATCACGTACAGACCCAGGTTGAGATCGGTGTTGTCAGGCTGCCAGCGCAGTGACACGCCCCATTGGCCGCTGTTGCGCGCCTCTTTTTCATCGTACCCGTAGGTACCCCTGCCCTCACCCAGCGCGTGGGTGGTGGACCAATAGCTCCCTACCGGGGGCAATTCACTTTTGTTCCAATTGAACTGCCAATACGCCTCGATATTCACCCCGGCACCAAGCCCCGACGCCAGGCTCAACATCGGGGCCGGCAGCAAGGCTTCCTTGAGCTGGGTACCGGGACGCGACAATGCCATGACATCGTAAGCGTTGGTGTTGTTGATGCCGCCAGCAGCGAACAGACTCTCGCCCCAGTTGATCACCTGATTACCCAGGCGAGCGCGAACACGTTGGTCACCGACATCGAAACTCTTGCTCACCCACAGATCCAGCAGACGCGCCTTGAACTCCAGATCGTCTCGGGCGCCACTGGTGAGGCCGTCGCTACCGACACCTTCAGGCCGGTTAGCCGATAGCGCACCGCTGGTGTCGGTCGCGGCAAAGTCCCGAATCCAGCTACCGCGCGCCATGAACGTGTAGTCTTCGGGAAACTTCAGCACCAGTTCATGGATGCCTTTTATGTAGTTGGTGAACAGGTCGCCCCGGTCGTAGTTCAAGTCGCCCTGGTCACCAACACCTGCGCTGGGCGCCAGACAGCCGCTGGGTGGATTGTGCCCGCCGGGGCCGCTAGTGATAAGGTTGCAGCCGCGCGATTCGGTGCGCAGTCCCATGCCCACGGCGATGGTGGAGTCGAAAGAGCCGCGAATGTTTTCGGTTTCAAAGGTGAACGCCATGGCAAATGGGGTTGCACACGCGATGACAAGACCTGAGGTTCTACTGATTATTTTTTTCATGTCTGTTCCCGAAAGCCGCTATCAGCGTTCGCTGTTGGCGCGCAGGTTGTCGGAGGTGTAGAAGTCGCGTTTCAGGCGCGGATTGCTCGCCCCGTCGGTCAGCCAGCGATGGTCGTTCTTGCCGGTGCCAATGGAGGTCATGTCGTACAGGTAGCGACCGTCAACCAGGTTGTATTGCGCCTGGGCTTCCATGTCGCAGGTGCCGGTCTCGTACACCGGGATCGTGTAACCCTCGCGGACCTTCCAGATTTGCCCCTGCTTGTCGTAGTCCACCGCCATCAGCGCGTTCCAGCTGTCTTCGTCGATGTAGAACAGACGCTTCGGTGCCTGATGGCGCATGCCTTGGCGGACGGTCGCTTCGACCACCCACACGCGGTGCAGCTCATAGCGACGCGATTCGGGAGCGATGAAGTCGCGCTTGGCCACCTCCTCGATCTTCGCCGAGTTGTCGTAGGCCCCGAACGAGTTGTAGGGCACAAGCATTTCCTGCTTGCCCAGCAGCTTCCAGTCGAAGCGGTCCATGGGGCCGAAGAACACGTTGGATTCATCGATGGTGTATTGATTGTCCAGGCCGATTTGCGGTGCGTCGTAGGAATACGCCGGCATGCGCCGCACGCGGCGCTGGCCCGGGAAGTAATAGAACGTGGTGGCTTGCTCGCCGGCCTTGGTGGTGACCACCCCGGCTTGTCCGGCAAGCGCGGCGGGGTCGGTGTAGCTGAAGTAGGTGGCGACTTCCAGGCGATCGAATGACGAGAACAGCGCGCTGCCCTTCACGCCCCATGGTGTGTACATGAACCAGTCGGTGGAGGTGCGCAGCCAGTCTTCACTGCCCTTGCGTGGCGAAATTCCGGAAACGGTTTTCGACATATCGAAGCCAACGCCGCGATAGCGCATTTTCATGTTCCACATCACTTCGGCACCCGAGGCTGGAAATGGAAACGGAATGCCTGGAACATAGGCTTCCTGCAACGCCAGGCCGTCGCCGTCGAGCTTGGCGAAACCGACGTTCTTCTTCGTGTTCTGCGCGACGAAATCCGGCACGCCACAGCTGCGTCGTGTCGGGTACACGTCCATCCGGTAGCCGGGAATCTTCTTGAACATTTCTACCTGGCCCGGTGAAAGCTTGCTGGCGTATTTATCGACGTTGCCCGAGTCGATGCTGAACAGCGGCTTGTCATCCTTGAACGTCCATTGCTTGCCGCGCACTTGGCCATGGGTCCAACTGCCACCTTGAGGACCGGGTGCTGTCCACGCGGGAATCACCCCGTCGGCACTGGCCGCCGCCTCGCCTCCCAGCGGAGTCAGTTTGGTACCGAGTAATGCTGGATCCTTATCTGCTGCCTGTGCCGTACAGAAAAACGCCGAGGTCGCGACGGCCGCGACCAGATGCCGGATTACGACGCCAATAGAAAAATTGTTATGGGGGCGCTCAATCATTGTGTTCATGGGAGGGATCCTCGTGGGCCTTGATCAGCAACGGGGTGGTCTTTACGGTGGCAACCCGTTGCCTGCGCTAACCTAATCAACTGACTTGATCAAATGACCAAGTCGAGTAATCAAAGCAAGCCCGGTGCCAAGATCCACAGAGCGGGAATTAGTCGTTTCTTATCAATCGATTGCGCGATCGAGGGGTATACAGCGCGATAAAACTGCCGGAGGATGTTTCCGTTTGTTTCGCCGAAACGCACCGATTCGGGAAATAACGAAACAGTTGTTACCATTATTGGTGCAGCCGTTTCATGTCCCCTTTCCATTCATGACGCCTGGCGATTTGTTGCTGTAGGATCCGCAAGCGTCGACATCGCCCTTGTCGTTATAGGGCGCCAGGAATAAAGGAGATTGCTGAACCATGGCCAGAATGGGCGCTGAATTACGCCGGCAGGATTTCGTCGAGGCAACGATCAGAGTGATCGCCGAGCATGGCGTAGCCAATGCCACGACCCGCCGTATTGCGGCGCAAGCCGGCTGTCCGTTAGCTTCGTTGCATTACGTGTTCCATACCAAGAACGACCTGTTTTATGCGGTCTACGAATCGCTGTTCAGCCTGCCACCGCAAGCGCTGGAACAGGTACCGGCCGGGGCCACTGCTGCGGCGACGGCAGCCGAAGTTCTGCGGCAATTGATCACTTGGTTCATCGATCATCCGGATGCGGCCAGGGCGCAGACCGAGTTGTTCTTCTGGGCAATGCGCAATGACCCGCAAATGGCCAGCAAGATTTACTCGGTGGCCATTGAAGCCACCGAGCAGGCGCTGCAGCGAGCCATGGGAACTGAGTTGAGCGAAGCGTTTTTAAAGGCGTCCAGCCGCTTGCTGATTCAACTGGTAGACGGGCTGACCATTGCCTGGTCGGCCCACGGTGATCTGGATCGATTGCGAGCCGAAACCGAGACTGCTTGCACTGCGCTGGCCTTGTTGGTGGCCAGTCACTGAGTCGATCCTTGCCCAGGCGCCGCATGGGGATCAGATCGCGCAGGCCTCTTACAATTCATGACATTCGAACGGTGCGCAACGCCGATCCCGTGATGAACAAAACTGTCTCAGATGAAGTCATTTGCTCTATTTCGGTGGTTTTCGTTGCAGTAATGAGCTTTTCCTGCACAATTCGGCGGATTGAAATTCGATTCGAGACCGACTGATGACCCTGACTCCTCAAGACGAACGACTTATCAAGGCGCTGGCCTTGGCCATCGTGGATCGCCCTCGGGCGACACTCAAGGAACTGGCTGAAGCGGCTGGCGTCAGCAAGGCTACGCTGCATCGTTTTTGCGGCACCCGTGACAACCTGGTGCAGATGATGGAAAGCCACGGTGAGACGGTGCTGAACCAGATCACCACCACCACCGACCTGTTGCACGGCGAGCCGGTACAGGCGTTGCGCAGTTTGATCAACGAGCATCTCGCGCATCGGGAAATGCTGGTTTTCCTGCTCTTTCAGTACCGCCCCGACACGTTTGCGGTCAATGGTGAGGGCGACCGCTGGCAGACTTATGCTGACGCTCTGGATGCTTTTTTTCTGCGTGGCCAGCAACTGGGCGCGTTTCGTATCGATGTCACCGCCGCGGTTTTCACGGAGCTGTTCCTGACCATGATTTTCGGCATGGTTGATGCCGAGCGCCGTGGGCGCGCGGCCAGTGCCAACTCGGCCAATGTGCTGGAACAGATGTTCCTGCATGGCGCGGCCGGCGCAGCGAGTGCGTTGTAAGCCTTACTCGGTTTTCCTGGAAAAAAAAGCCCCGAGACCTTTCGGTCTGCGGGGCAAAGGCGGTTGGATGCGCCAACCAAAGGAGCTCTTGTCAGGCGTTATCTAACGGTTGTCGGCGTGGACCAACCTCCGCCCAGCGAACGGAACAGATCGACCAGAGCAATCTGGCGTTGCGTGCTGACCTCGATAAACGTTGTTTCATTGACGAAACTGGTGCGCTGCGCATCGAGATAACGCAGGTGGCTGTCGATACCGCCTTCATATCGGGCCTTGGCCAGACTCAGGGTTTCAGTGCTGGTATTGGCCAGCGCGCGGCGCGCGGCCTCCTCCCGGCGCAAGGTGTCGGTGGCAGCCAATGCATCGGCGACCTCGCGGAACGCCGTCTGAATCGTGCCTTCGTAGGTCGCCACAGCTGAATCCTTGCGGGCTTCGGCCAGACTCAGCCCGGCACTGTTGCGACCAGCATCGAACAACGGCAGCGAAAGGTTCGGTACGAAACTCCAGGAGCGCGAACCGCCGTCGAACAGACCGGACATCTGCGCGCTGGAAGTACCAAAGCTGCCGGTCAGGCTGATACGCGGAAAGAACGCCGCCCGTGCCGCGCCGATATCGGCATTGCGCGCTTGCAGTCGATGCTCGGCCGCAAGAATGTCCGGCCGGCGCTCGATCAGCGTCGACGTGGTGTCCGCAGGGATGTCTTGCACCAGCATCGGCTGCGTCGTCAGCCGCTCGGGAATCACCTTGCCCGCGTCCTTTGTGCCCAGCAGCAAAACCAGCGCGTTGAACGCCTGCTGCTTCTCGCGCAGATTGCGTTCCTGTTCGGCTCGCGCCTGTTCCACCAGCCCCAGAGCTTCCTGATAATCCAGCGCTGTCGCCGTGCCGCTGGAGCGGCGCTGACTGATCAGCGCGAACGAGTATTCGCGGCTGCTCAGGGTTTGTTGGGTCAACTCCAGCCGACGCTGGGCGCCGTCGTGAACCAGATAGGCCTGGCTGACTTCGGCGATCAGCGCGATCTGCGCGGCGCGGGCTGCTTCTTCGGTGGCAAGGTATTCCTGCAGCGCAGAGTCACTGAGGCTTTTTACCCGGCCAAACAGATCCAGCTCGTATTCGGGCAGCGACAGACCGACCTGATACTGGCTGACCACCCCTGCCCGGCCGTCACTGGCCAGGTCCGACGGCAAGCGCTGGCGATTGCCGGACGCGCTTGCGTTCAGCCCCGGAACCCGATCGGCTCGCTGAATGCGGTACTGCGCCCGGGCCTGCTCGATGTCCAAAAGGGTCTGGCGCAACGAGCGGTTGTTAGCCAGCGCAACACCCACCAGACGGCGCAGGTCGGGATCGACGATGAACGACTGCCACGCCAACTGGTTGATCGGAGCGCCCTGTTTCAACGACTCGCCCGCCCAGTTGTCCGCAATCGGTGCGATGGGCCGCTCATAGGTCGGCGCCAACGAGCAACCGGCCAACAACATGGCGATCACCAGCGTAGAAAATCCTGAAATACGCATGTGTCACTCCTGAGCCAAAGCGGGTTGTTCAATGGGAGCCGGTTTACTGCGCAACATCGACAGCACCCACACAAAACAGATCGGTACAAACAACACACCCAGCAGTGTCGCGCTGAGCATGCCGCCGATCACCCCGGTACCGATTGCCCGCTGACTTGCAGCCCCTGCCCCGGTCGCCAGTGCTAGCGGCACCACGCCGAGAATGAAGGCCATGGAGGTCATCACGATTGGCCGGAAGCGCAGCCGTGCGGCCTCGATCGCGGCGTCACGCAGGCTGTAACCTTTCTCCCAGAGTTCCTTGGCGAACTCGACGATCAGAATCGCGTTCTTCGCCGCCAGACCGATGATGGTGATCAAACCGACCTTGAAGTACACGTCGTTAGGCATGCCGGCGACCATCACCGCGAGTACCGCACCGATGGCGCCGATCGGCACAATCAGCATCACGGTCAACGGAATCGCCCAGCTCTCGTACAGCGCCACCAGCAGCAGGAACACCACCAGAATGGCCAGCGCAAACAGTTGCGTGGCCTGACCACTGGAGACCTTCTCCTGGTAGGACAAACCGGTCCACTCGTAGCTGAAACCGGCCGGCAACTGCGCGGCGATACGCTCCATTTCTGCCATGGCTTCACCGGTGCTGTAGCCCGGCCCGGCATCACCGACGATGCGCACCGACGGATAACCGTTGTAGCGCACTACCTGCACCGGACCTTCCTCCCAATGCGTGGTGACGAAAGCGCTGAGCGGCACCAGATCGCCCGCGCTGTTGTGTACGTACAGTTTGAGCACGCTTTCCGGAGTCATCCGGTCGCCCTGCTCGGCCTGCACCACTACGCGCTGCTGGCGGCCGGCATTGGTGAAGTCGTTGATCACCTCCGAACCGAAAGCGGCAGACAACGCACTGCTGATCGATTCAAAACTCACCCCCAGGGTGCGCGCCTTGTCACGGTCGATCACTACGCGCAATTGCGGCGACTCCGCCAGACCTTCCATCATCGCGTAGAGAATTTTCGGGTTGCCGTTGGCCTGACCAAGCACCTGATCACGAGCAGCGAGCAACGCTTCCCGACCCAGGCCGGCACGATCCTGCAGGCGTAGGGCGAAACCACCGGAGTTGCCCAGACCGTCAATCGGCGGCGGTGGCACGGCCATCACCGCACCGTCGTTGGCCACGGCAAATTGCTCGTTCAGCGCATTGACCTCTGCCATGGCCGATTGATCTTCGCCACGCTCCGACCAGTCCTTGAACACCGGGAATGCCAGCGCTGCGTTATCGCCCATCCCGGAGAAGCTGAAGCCGGACACCAGGAACGTCGACTGAACCGCGTCACGGGTAGCCAGGTAACGCTCCAGTTGTTCGCCAGTCGATTCGGTACGGGTACGGGTCGCGCCCGGCGGCAGCTGGACGTCGACGATCATGTAGCCCTGGTCCTCCACCGGCACAAACGATTCCGGCAGGCGCAGGTAGAAGTAACCGAGCATGGCGATAATGCCCAGGTACACCAACATCATCCGGCCGGAACGCGCCACCAGCCCGTTGTTCAGGACTGAATAGCGATCGGTGAGCTTGGCAAAGCCACGGTTGAAGGCGCCGAAGAAGCCGCGCTTTTCATGGTGCCCTTGTGGAATCGGCTTGAGCAGCGTGGCGCATAGCGCCGGGGTGAACGTCAGCGCGAGGAACCCGGAGAACAGAATCGACACCGCCAGCGATACCGAGAATTGCTGGTAGATCACACCGACCGAGCCGGACATGAATGCCAGCGGCATGAACACCGCCGAAAGCACCAGGGTGATACCGATGATCGCGCCCGATACCTGCCCCATCGCTTTCACCGTGGCGTCGACCGGCGACAACCCCTCCTCGGCCATGATCCGTTCGACGTTCTCCACCACGACAATGGCGTCGTCCACCAGAATGCCGATGGCGAGCACCATGCCGAACATGGTCATCATGTTCACCGAGAAGCCCAGCACGTACATCATCAGCAGCGTGCCCAGCAGACACACCGGTACCACGATCGACGGAATCAAGGTGTAGCGGATGTTCTGGAGGAACAGGAACATCACTAGGAATACCAGGACCATCGCTTCGATCAGGGTATGAATAACCTTCTCGATCGCGACATCAACGAAACGCGAGGTGTCGTAAGGAACGGAATATTCCACGTCATCCGGGAAGTAGGCCGACAGTTCGGCCAGGCGCTGCTTGACCGCAGTTGCGGTCTGGATCGCGTTGGCGCCTGGCGACAACTGGATCGCCGCTGCCACGGCGGGTCTGCCATTCAGGCGCGAGTTGAAGTTGTAACTTTCCTGACCGATTTCCACGCGGGCGACGTCGCCCAGTTTGACCGTCGAACCGTCCTCGTTGGCACGCAGGACAATACGAGAGAATTCTTCCGGATTATCCAGCGTACCTTTCACCGCCAGGGTGGCGGTCAGTTCCTGCTGGCTGCTGGTCGGCGTACTGCCGAAGCTGCCAGCCGGCACTTGCACGTTCTGGCCACGGATGGCCGCGCTGACGTCGTCGATGGATAGCCCGTAGCCCACCAGTTTCTGCGGGTCGAGCCAGACGCGCATCGCCGCTTCAGAGGAGAAGAACTGCAGCTTGCCGACGCCCGGAACCCGGCGTAGCTCGTTGTTGATATTGCGCGCGGCGTAGTCGCCCAATGCGGTGGTGTCACTGTGCTGGGTGCCTTCCTTATAGTTCAGCGCATAGATCAGCAGGAAACCGGCACTGGTTTGCTCCACCTCCAGACCTTGGGTCAGCACGGCTTGCGGCATCCGCGCTTCGGCTTTTTTCAAGCGGTTTTGCACATCAACCTGAGCGAGCTGCGGATCTGTGCCCGGCTGGAACGTCACTGCAATTTCGGCGATACCGTTGGAGTTGTTGGTCGACTCGAAATACAGCAGGTTCTTCGCACCGTTGAGCGACTCTTCGATCACGCTGGTGACCGAGTCCACCAGCACCTTCGCGGAGGCGCCGGGATAGGTCGCCGTCACCTTGATCTGCGGCGGCGCGACGTTGGGGTACTGCGCTACCGGCAGCATCGGAATGACCAGCAGACCGGCCAGAGAAATGAACAGCGCTACCACCCAGGCGAAGTTCGGGCGTTTGATAAAAAACAGAGACATCGGAATATCCTCGCGGCGACGGCGCCCTTACTGGTGCGACTCAGGCGACTGAGCCTGGGCTTGGGGCTGGGCGGGTACGACCTTGGCACCTGGTTGCAGGCCGCTCAGTCCGCTGACAATCACCTGATCGCCAGCCTTCAGGCCTTCACTGATCTGCCAGCGCGAACCCTGCATGGAACCGGTCGCCACATTGCGCGCTTCGGCGCGGCCGTCGGCGCCGACGACCATGACCTGCGCGCCGCCATCGCTGCCGCGCTGCACCGAGCGCTGGGGCACGAGAATGGCCTGTTTGTCGGTGCCTTGAGGCGTGCGCACGCGCACGAACATGCCCGGCAGCAACACGCCGTCGCTGTTGGCGAACTTGCCGCGTAATGACACCTGCCCGGTGCCGCGATCAACGGCGATATCGGTAAACATCAGTGCGCCCTGACGCTCAAAAGCGGTGCCGTCGACACGAATCGACAACGTCTTACTGTCATCAGCGGAGAGTTTTCCGCCCTTGAGCGATTCGCGCAGGCGCAGCGCGTCGGCGGCCGACTGAGTGAAATCGACATAGACTGGATCAAGCTGTTGAATCCGCGCCATCAACGTCGCGTCCCCCTGACCGACCAACGCACCTTCGGTTACCAGCGCACGGCCGACACGACCAGAAATCGGTGCAGTCACCGAAGCATAACCAAGGTTCAAGCGCGCGCTTTGCAGATCGGCCTGAGCCGAGCGCGTGGCCGCCTGGGCGCTGCGCAGGTCGGCCATGGCACTGTCGAAGTCTTGCTGGCTGACCGCCTCGACCTTCACCAACGGTTCATAGCGCTTGACCCGCGCCTGTGCCTCAAGTGCGACGGCCTGGGTGCGGGCCAATTCACCCTCTGCTCGCGACAAGGCCGCCTTTAGCGGCGCCGGGTCGATCTGGAACAGCAGGTCCCCGGCTTTGACATCCGCGCCCTCTTCAAAACGCTTTTGCATCACGATGCCTGGCACGCGCGCGCGCACCTCGGCGACTCGCATGGGCTCTACCCTGCCCGGCAAATCCGAAGTCAGAGCCAGAGGCTCCGTCTTTACTGCCAGCACCTCTACAGCACGCGCCACTTCGGCCACATCCGTTTGTTCATTCGACGGCCCACACCCGGCCAGCGCAATGGCCGCTGCCAGCGAGCCTGCCATCCCTATCGCACGCAAATTTCCCATCTCTCACCCAAGGCTTGATTGAACTTGGTGCGGATGCTACTTTGCAAACTCTAATGAGTCAACATTGTCTCATATGAGAATATTGTGATCCCTGTATAAACATCGCTAAAGGCGTGGTGATGACACCCAATTCCCATGATGAACAAATGCTCAAGTCGCTGACTATGGCGGTTGTCAATCGCCCCCGGGCGACAATGAAAGAGCTGGCGCAACTGGCGGGCATGAGTAAAGCGACCCTGCACCGCTACTGTGGGACACGGGAAAATCTAGGGCAGAGACTGGAGGAGTACGCCGAAAGTACGCTCAATCTGATTATCCGCAGCGCCGGTTTGCAGCACCTGCAGCCCTTGGACGCGCTGCGTCGATTGATCCGCGAGCACTTGGCTCATCGCGAATTGCTTGCCTTTCTTATGGCGCAATACCGCCCAGACTTCCTCGACTTCGAACGGGGTGACACACGCTGGCAGTTTTACCTGGCGGCGCTAGACGAGTTCTTCCTCAGAGGTCAGCAAAGAGGACTGTTTCGCATCGACATTACCGCAGCGATTTTTACCGAGCTGTTCATCACCCTGGTCTACGGCTTGGTGGATGCCGAACAGCGCGGGCGTGCAGCCAACGCCGAGTCGGCCCGAACGCTGGAGCAAATGTTCCTGCACGGAGCACTTTCTAGTGGCGAGTTCCGCGAGCACGCCTCTGTGCAGGAGCACGCTTCAGTCCTCAGAAATGCGTGAAGGCATCGCTGATGCTGGCAACCGGCGGGTGATTGGCATGATGAACAACATTGTGGTCAGCGGGCCGTGGCTGAACATACAGCGCACCCGAAATCAGCGCGACCACCAGCAAAGCGAACAGAAACCGACGCATCGTATACCTCCATCGTCCAGCCTTGGGCCGAACGCAGGTCTTTTGTTATTGGTCGTTCGAGTGTGGTCTCGGGACAAGGGTGAAAGCTTTGCATATCGCGCCAGAGATTTTGCATATCGTGCCAATACTTCTCAGGCCAAAGGCAGTATTTCATTCGAGAGGCTCAGATGATGTCCACAGTGCGTGGTGTTGCTTTGCTTGGTTTCAAGGCGTTTGCTACCAGTCAGGGGATTGATCCGGTTTCGGCGCTGGCGGAGGTAGACCTGCCCGAAGATCCGCTGAACGCTCAAATATCCGGCGCTCAATTCAATGCGTTGGTCCAGTTATGTGCGTTACGGTCGAGCAATCCCTTGTTCGGCTTACAGTTAGGCTTGCACCAAGGCACGCAAAGTCTAGGCACTCTGCTGTACGCCATGCGTAACGCGGCCAATGTGGGCGAATCGCTGAATCTGCTGACACGCTATTTCCATATACACAGTGACGGCGCACTAGTGCGCCTTGAACGCCGAGGCGGCAGTGCCCTTCTTGTGTACGAAGTCATTGACGGTACGTTGGCCTCAGTACATCAGACAGTGGAACTGGCGATGGGAGTTGCCGCATGCTTGCTCCGCGAACTGCTAGGGTACGCCTGGAAACCGAGAGCTCTGATGTTGCGCCACAGCGCTCCGGCCAGCCGCATTGCCTATCGCACGCTGCTGGGTGTCCCTCCGTGCTTTGACAGCACCGTCAATGCCTGGGTTTTCGATGAGTCATTACTGGCGAGACCTCTCGGAGCTACAGACGTCAGGTGTCAACTATTAGCCCAGCAACAGATCGACGAGTTAGCGCGCGTAACACTGCAAGAATTACCGTCTTATGTGCAAAAAAGGCTACGCAATGAGCTTGCCAATGGTCCGGTCACGCTTCGCGACATGGCCAAGTACATGATGATCAGCCCGCGCACCTTGCAACGTTATCTTCGGGCACAAAACACGCGATTTCAGGAGCTGCTGGACGAAACGCGCCAGACGATGGCCGCACGCTACCTCTGCGACTCATCGATCAGCCTGACACAGCTGGCAGGTATGTTGGGTTATGCCGACCTGAGCACCTTTTCCCGGGCTTTCACGCGCTGGAATGGCGTCAGCCCGCAGAAGTGGAAGCAGCGCATGCAACAAACTCTTGGGTAAAAAATGGCGTCCAATCCATTTATTCGTGCAATCAGTCTGACAGGGTTCGATCAATTTGCCCGGCGTCAGGGTCTGGACCCAAGCCGTATACTGCTACAGGCCCGTGTGCCTGCGATGTCGCTGCAGCGCCCGGAAGATATCCTCTCCTTCCAACAATATTGCAGCTTGTTGCAAATGTGCCGGCAGCGTTCGAATAACGCATTGTTCGGCCTGGAATTCGGGCTCCACCAAGGTGTCGACGTCTTCGGTGATATGTTTTTCCTGATCCACAACGCTCGAACCATCGGCGATGCATTGCTCGAACTGCGCGCGAATTTCGGGCTGTACAACGGCGCGGCACAGGTTGATTTGGAGGTTGTCGAAGGCGTCGCGTTGCTGAGTTATCGAACCGATGAGATGTCGATTGTCGGATTGCCTCAAGCAGAAGAACTGGCGTGTGGTGTCGGTTTAAAACTGATGCTCGCGTTGGCGGGGGATCAATGGCAACCTGAGGCGGTAATGCTTCGTCATCCGCCCCTTGCCGATGAGTGGGGCTATCGCCAGGCACTGGGTATTACACCAACGTTCTCAGCAGCACGTACTGGTCTGCTATTTGACGCATGCGTGCTGGCGCAACCACTGGATCGCTCCAGCGAAGCACTACATCAGATTCTTGCTACACATCTATCAGGTATAGAGCGCTTGTCGACAGACGTGATGCCTGGCTACGTCAGGCAATTGCTGCGTAACTTGTTGCCCAGCGGACGTGCAACGATCGACAAGGTGGCCGATTGCATGGCAGTCACCCCAAGAACCTTGCAGCGCCACTTGGCTCAAGAAAATACGTCTTTTCAGCAGTTGCTGGATGAGACTCGCCAACAACTGGCACGCAATTACCTGCTGGTTCCGACAGTCAGTCTTACACACGTGGCGCATCTGCTGGGTTACGCCGATGTCAGCACTTTTTCGCGGGCGTTTCATCGCTGGTTTGGTATGTCTGCGCTTGAGTGGTGCAGCCAGTCGGGGGTGAGCAGGCAGCCTTTATTGATTACGAGCCGGATGAAAGATCAGCTTTGAGCGGAGCGACCCAGCCCCTGCGTTTGCGGGGAAGACAAACCACGTCCAATGGCTCGTCTTGCGGCCCGCGCGCAGCTCGTCCATGACCCGACTGAACACCCGGCGCTGCGCCTCGACGAAACGGGACAGATTGAACGAATCCTGCATTATTCGCTCCTCCTACGATGAGCGCGTCGGTAATCTCAGTTCAGCGCACAGTCCGCCGCCTTCGCGGTTTCTCAAGGTCAGGGTGCCGCCGAGGGCTTGTGCCAGTTGCTGGGCGATAGCCAGGCCCAGGCCCGTGCCGCCGGTGCTGCGGTTGCGCGAATTTTCCACGCGGTAAAATGGCTCAATCACACGGGCCAGCTCCTCTTCGGCAATGCCGGGACCACGATCCATCACGGTCACCGAGAGGCTGTCGCCCTCCTTCGGCTCCACCCGCAGTTGCGCTGCACCGGCGAATTTGAGCGCGTTATCCGTGAGGTTTACTAGCACTCGGCGCAGCGCGTGGGGCCGCGTGTGAATCACTGCGTTGCTTTTGCCGCTGAGCTGCACGTCCTTGCCCATGTCCTGGTAGTCGAACACGAGGCTGTCGAGGAATGAATCAAGATCGGTACGGCGGCTTTCCTCGGTGGCGCCATGCACGCTGCGGGCATAGGCAACGCCTTCACGCACCAGATGTTCCATCTCGCCGAGGTCATTCCACAATTTGTCTTTGTCACCGCAGTCGTCCATCAACTCGGCACGCAGCTTCATGCGCGTGATCGGGGTTTGCAGGTCGTGGGAAATCGCCGCCAGCAGTTGCATGCGTTCTTTCAGATAGGCCGCAATGCGCGCCTGCATGGCATTAAAGGCGATGGCAGCGTGTGCGACTTCGGTCGGGCCTTGTTCATCCAGATGCACCGGGTGAGTGTTGGGATCAAGGTTTTCCACGGCCTGGGCCAGTCGGGTCAGCGGGCGTATGGCAATACGCACAGCCAGCCACGTGCATAGAATCATCAAGGCCAACTGGCCCAGCAAAACCACCGGCAGCCACGGCGACAACGGCACCATCGAGGGGCGCACGTCGATGGTCACCGGGCTGCCGTCGGCCAGTTTCAGATGGACCTGGAAATGTTTGATAGGCCCGGGAATGTCTGTCACGGTCATCGGGTAATCCTTGCCGATGGCCTCCTTGATCGAGGTCACTGCAATCGGCGTGTCACGCAGAGCGACGCCTGGCGAGCCTTCGCCGAGCAAATAGCGGTAATTGCGTCGATCCAGTTGTTTCAACCAACTCATGCGTTCCTCGGCGGGCAAGCGGTCAAGGATGGCAATGGACGTCGATACATCGGTTTCCAGGTTACCGAGCATGGTGTTTTTCGCGGTTTCGTAACGCTCGTAATACTGCACGCCGAAGGACAAGGCCTGCGCCAGGGTCAGCCCGACCAGAAAGATCAGCGACAGCCGCGAGATGAGGGTACGAGGCCAATGCAGCGAAGGCTTCATGCCGGTGCTCCAAGCACTTCCACTGGCAGCGAGAAGACATACCCTTCGCTGCGCACGGTTTTGATGTAAGCCGGCTCGCGGGCATCGTCAAGCAGGCGTTGGCGCAGGCGGCTGACCAGCAGATCAATGGAACGGTCGAACAGGTCGGCGTCACGGCCCTGGGTCAGGTTGAGCAACTGGTCGCGATTGAGTACCCGTTGCGGATGGTCGAGGAACACCCGCAGCAGGCGATATTCAGCGCCGCTGAGGGCGACCATGGTGCCGTCTTCATCAAGCAGATGGCGGGCGGAGGTGTCCAGGCGCCAGCGCCCGAACCCCAGCAACCTTCCGGTTTCGGTAACGACCAGGTTGGGCGGCAGCATGCGCGTACGGCGCAGCACAGCGTTGATGCGCGCCAGCAATTCACGGGCGGCGAACGGCTTGACCAGGTAATCGTCGGCGCCCATTTCCAAGCCGATGATGCGATCGGTTTCGTCGTTGCGGGCGGTCAGCATCAGCACCGGCGTGGCCTTGTGTTTGCCGGCGCGAATGTCGCGGCAGAGCACCAGGCCATCGTCGCCGGGCATCATGATGTCCAGCACGATCAGGTCTACCGGCGTGGCCTCGAGAAACGAGCGCATCTGGCGGCCATCGGCAACCACGGTGGTCCGCAGGCCGTTCTTCTTCAGGTAGTTGCCTACCATCTCTCGAATCTCACGGTCATCGTCCACGATGAGGATGTGATCAACGTGTTCCATGGGCCAAGCCTCTGTCATTGGAAATTGCGGCTCAGTCTATAGAGGCTGAGCCCGTTCGCCCGCGGCGGTTTGTATTGCAGTGTATCTGCTGTGGCGAAGGATACATGCAGAGGCAAAAACAACAATTTCCTAGGTTTTGTATGGCTGTGTATCGGGACGGGGTCCTGATACGAACCGATTTATCCGCGCCTGTTTTTGACACAGACGAGATACCTCGCGGGCTTCTAATGAGCCACATCGAGGCCAACCCTAGCGCCTCGGCTCAACCGAACGACCCAACCCATGAAGCCTTGAGGAAACGACCATGAACACCAATACCCTCTATGCCACTTGCCTGTTTGCCGCCCTGAATATCTGCACCTTCTCGGCCCGCGCCGAAGCCGACGTCACGCCGCAGACCTACACCTACGGCACGCACCTGGACATCCAGAAAGTGGTGGCATTGACACAGGATGCCGGGGCTGCCTGCGGCATTGTCGATGCCCAGCTGACCTACCTGAATTCGCAGGGCAAGACCGAGATCTTGAACTACCGCAAATTTGCCGAATGCCACAGCGATAACTGAGCCCTGCCCACATTTCATCAGGAGACCCTTATGTTCCTCATCGCATTACTGGGCGGCTTATTGACCGTCCTCAGCCCTTGTATCCTGCCGGTCGTGCCATTTCTGTTCGCCGGTATCGACCGCACACGCTCCTCGATCCTGCTTACCCTTGGTGGCATGGTTCTGACCTTCGCGCTGATTTCCAGCCTGGCCGTGGTCAGCAGTGAATGGGTGATTCAGGCCAACAACGCCGGGCGTCATGTGGCACTTGTGGTGATGGCGCTGTTTGCCTTGTCGCTGATCTCGGCACGAATCAGTGGCTGGCTGGCCAGCCCGTTCGTGTTACTGGGCAATCGCCTCGACCCCCAGACGCGCAAAATGTCCGGGCCGCTGGGTTCACTGATGATCGGCGTCGCCACCGGCCTGCTCTGGGCGCCGTGCGCCGGGCCGATCCTCGGGGTGATCCTTACCGGCGCCATGCTGCAAGGCGCCAATGCGCAAACCAGCCTGCTGCTGGTGGCCTACGGCCTGGGCAGTGCACTGTCGTTGGGTACGCTGATTTTCGCCGGACGCGGTTTAGTCAATCGCCTGAAGGCCTCGATTCCGGTCACTGGTTGGCTGCGGCGCGTCACCGGTTTTGCGGTCCTGGCCGCAGCGCTGATGATTTCTACCGGTGCCGACAAGACGCTGTTGGCCGGGGCGTCGTCCGAAGGCGTCAGCGTGCTGGAAAAAGGCGTGCTGCAAAGCGTCCCCAAAGTCGTCGAATACCTGGTAAGCAAGGCCAAGGCCGAACCCACCCTCGACAACGCCCAAGGCCCGATGCCGTCGCTGTCCGGCGCGGTGGAATGGCTCAATTCGCCCGCGCTGACCAGTGAATCGCTCAGAGGCAAAGTAGTGCTCGTCGATTTCTGGACTTACGACTGCATCAATTGCCAGCACACCCTGCCGTACGTGAAGGACTGGGCGCAGAAGTACGAGAAGGATGGCTTGGTGGTAATCGGCGTCCACACCCCGGAATACGGTTTTGAACGCATCATCAGCAATGTCAGGGATGAGGTGAAAAAGCTCGGCATCACTTACCCGGTAGCCATCGATAACAACTACGCGATCTGGCGCAACTTCGATAACCAGTACTGGCCCGCGCACTACCTGATCGACGCCAAAGGGCAAGTGCGTTTCACCCACTTCGGAGAAGGTCGCTACGAGACGCAGGAAAAGATGATTCAGCAACTGCTGCAGGAGGCGAAAGCTCCAGCCGCGTAACCCTTGAAAACCCATGGCCCACAGGCAACGTGCTGTGGGCCATTAGCTTTTTCTCCTGCGGCCTGGGTTGCGCGACCACCCTCTCCCGCCAACCCCAGGCTAATCTGACACGATGCTTTTGGCCTCAAGAAATGCTTCCAGCCCAAAGACTCCAAACTCCCGGCCGACACCGGACTGCTTTACCCCGCCGAACGGCGCCAGCAGCTCTGGCGAAATTCTGTTGATCAACACCGAGCCGGCCTGCAACTGGGTCGCCAGGCGTTGGGCACGCTCCGGTTGCCGGGAAAATACATAAGCCTGCAAACCGTAGAGACTGGCATTGGCAATAGCGATCGCCTGTTCTTGCGAGTCATACGCAATGATCGATAGCACCGGGCCGAAAATCTCCTCTTGCGCGATGTCCATGTCATTGCTGACGTCGGCAAAGACCGTAGGCCTGACGAAATAGCCCTTGTCCAAGCCGGTCGGTCTGCCCTCCCCGCCGATAATCAACGTCGCGCCTTGCGCCTGCCCGCGGCGGATGAAAGCTTGTACGCGGTCGAATTGGGCGCGATTGACCAGCGGCCCGAGAGCAGTGGCCGGATCCTGCGGATCGCCGACGACCATCGCTTCAACCAGGCTTTTCACGCGCTCGATAATGTCCTCGGCGTGCGAGCGTGGCACCAGCAGACGTGTGCCAGCGACACATGCCTGACCGTTGTTCATGAACGCAGCATTCAGAGCCAGGGGAATGGCGATGTCGAGATCGGCGTCATCCAAGATGATAGAGGCCGACTTCCCCGTGAGCGACAGGCTCACTCGCTTCATGGTCTCGATTCCGGCACGTGCAATGAGCTTTCCGGTGGCGGTGGACCCGGTGAATGAAATTTTCGCGATGAGTGGGCTGGCGCTGATTTCGTCACCCACATCACTGCCGCGTCCCAACAGAATATTGAAAACCCCGTTGGGCAACTCTGCGCGATGCAGCGCTTGGGCGAGCACTGTGGTTTGCAAGGGGCTCAACTCGCTCGGTTTGATGACCGAGGCACAACCCGCCGCGATGGCCGATGCCAGTTTGCTGCATATCGTCCCGGCGGTGCTGTTCCAGGGGGCAAACAGCGCCGCGACTCCGACCGGCTCCATCACCACGGTAGCGTCACCGACCGAACGACTCAGGTCGAAGTGTTTCAACACCTGCGCCGCATTGGTAAATGACTGTGAAGCGTAGCGACTGACCCATTGCGCACGGGCAAACGGCGCACCGTACTCTTCGATGGCGGTATCGCGAATTTCATTCGTGCTCGCCAGCACGGCAGCCTGCAACTGCTCGAGCATGTCGATACGTTCGGCCTTGGAGGTGCGGCCCATCGCGACTTGAGCATGCGAAGCCGCCGCGATAGCGCGCCTGGCATCTTCACGATCAGCCAGAGTGAGCGTACCGATGACCGCCTCGGTAGCCGGATTGATGCATTGCACCGTTTCATTGCCATGAACAGGAACGAATGCTCCGTCAATGTAACTGTGATTGATCTTCCACATCGTGGCGTACCTGATTGATTGCGGTTGCCCGCGATAAGCACAACGCCCGGTGTGCCCAGGCGTTGGCCGCGTCGAATACCCCCCTCTCTTGCGTTTCAGCGTTGCACAACTTCAAAACGAAACCCGCCGGGCGACGTGCAAAACTCGCCTCGGCGTAGAGCGCTGAAAGCGCCGCTTCGCCCTTGGCGTGTCATTTCGCCGTGGCGGCTTTTTCGATGAGGCGGGCAACCGGTTCCGGGTTCGAAACCATCACCACATGTGAAGCGCCCTTGACCACTTCCACGGCTTTGGCAGCGGCGCGCTTGGCCATGAATGCCATGGCTTGCGGGGGAATGTTCTTGTCCTTGTCGCCGTAGATGTACCAGGACGGAATATGCTTCCAGGCAGGGCTGCCGGATGCTTCGTTGAGCGCCGCTTCCGTTACCGGGCGTTGGGTGGCGGCCATCAATGCCGCCTCTTTCGCGGGGACGTCAGCGGCGAACTGGTTGTGAAATTTGTCCTGCTGGATGTACAAGTCCTTGCCCCCATCGGCCAACGGTACAGGCGCAGCCAGCGTTGGACCCAGCGTGCTGCCCGGGAATTTGGCGGCCAGCCCGGCGACGGTTTCCCCGGCCTCAGGTGCAAACGCACTGACGTAAACCAGGGCTTTGACGTTTGCATGATCGTTGGCCGCATCACTGATAACGTTGCCGCCATAGGAGTGGCCGACCAACACCACCGGCGAATGAATGCTCGTCAGCAATGCCGAGATTGCTGAACCATCGCTCTTTACACCGCGCAATGGGTTGGCAGCGGCAACCACCGGGTAACCGTCCTTCTCGAGAATCTTCACGACGCCATTCCAACTCGACGCATCGGCAAAGGCGCCATGTACGAGCACAATCGTGGGTTTTTCAGTTTGCGACCAGGCGTGTGTCGCCATGCTCAGGCTGACGGCGACGGCCAGTGCGGTTAATACTTTTTTCATTGTTGACTCCAGGTTTGACGGGAAATCAGGGAGCGAAGCGCGTGAAGACAAAATCGTGATTACGCACTCGCGCCTGGTGACAGGCGAAGCAGGTTTGGTGTTGGGCTTCATCGGCCGGTTTACCGTTGATAAACCGCCCGAATCCCCAGCCACCGGTTGCTGCATATCTTTTCGAGTCCTTGACCATCACCTGCACGGTCGTGGCCGGCCCCGGGATGGACGCCGGCTCGAATTCCGGAGACTGCACATGTTTCCAGGCCAGCTTTACCAGCACCGTGCCATCAGGGAACGGCAGCGTTGAATCCTGATAAGCCTTGATGGCCAAGTCATTGCCCACCACGGCTCGCAGTTCGTTCAGGGGGGCCGCTTCCTGCGCCGGCGCAATCAGCGGCCATAGGCGGTAGTTTTCAGGCAGTTTCACGCCATAGATCGGCGAGGCGTCGCCATTACTGGCGTCGCCCGAGGCAACACCGGTAGCCGTCAACGCTGCGATTGCAATGGCAGCCGACATCGCGGCCAGAAATTCCAGCTTCATCATCGCCATCCTCTCAGCCGGTTTTCAAAGATGATCGGCGTCGATCACCGCCTGGGCGAAGGCTTTCGGCGCTTCCTGCGGCAAGTTGTGGCCTACTCCACCGGTGATCAATCGGTACTCATACTTGCCAGTGAAGCGCTTGGCGTACGCTTCGGCAGGTGGATGCGGTGCGCCGTTCGCATCACCTTCCAGGGTGATGGTGGGCACGCTGATGGATGGAAATGCCGCGAGTTTCTTCTCCAGCGCGTCGTATCTGGCCTCGCCCTTGACCAACCCCAGGCGCCAGCGATAGTTGAAAATCGACACGGCCACGTGATCAGGGTTTTGCAAGGACGCCGCGCTGCGCTCATAAGTGGCGTCGTCGAAATTCCACTGTGGCGACGCCAGCTTCCAGATGAGCTTGGCGAAGTCATGGGTGTTTTTCTCGTAGCCCAGGCGCCCACGCTCGGTCGCGAAGTAGAACTGGTACCACCACTGCAGTTCGGCGGCTGGCGGCAATGGCGCCTTGCCTGCCTCTTGGCTGCCTATCAGGTAACCGCTCACAGCGACCAGGGCTTTCACTCTTTCCGGCCACAGTGCCGCAACGATATCTGCAGTGCGGGCGCCCCAGTCAAACCCACCCAACACCGCGGTCTTGATCTTCAGCGCGTCCATGAAGTCGATCAGGTCGGTCGCCAGCGCAGCGGGTTGACCATTGCGAGCAGTCTTGGCCGAGAGAAAATGCGTATCGCCATAACCACGCGCAGAAGGGATCAACACTCGATATCCCTTGCCCGCCAAAGCAGGAGCGACATCAGCGTATGCGTTGATATCGTAGGGCCAGCCGTGCAACAAAATGACCACAGGACCATCGGCTGGGCCGAGTTCCGCGTAAGAAACGTTCAGCAGCCCCGCTTTCACATGCTTAAGTGCACCGAGAGAGGTGTGAGCTCCCGGGGTGATAGCCCCAATGGTGGACGCGGGTACATCAGCCGCGCTGGCTTGGGAAAAACCGACAGCCACCGCCGCGAATTGCAGCACCGCTGCTGCCAACAGCGATGGGGCAAGACCCCGCAGGCGGCTGGATTTATTTTGATTGTTCAGCAAGGTCATCTCCATGGTATTTCTCCGTAGCGAGCCGCCGAATAGCGGCCAGGTGTGTTGGCTGGGTTGCGTGTGAGCTACTGGGCTGTCTTCGTTGCGCTCAGCTTGGCGCGCAGCGGCCGGAAGGCCTCCCGCAACTCTTCGCTGAACAATTGAGGTTGCTCCCAGGAAGCGAAGTGGCCGCCCTTGTTAACCTCGCTGTAGTAGGAAAGTGATGGGTAAGCGCGTTGCGCCCAGCTTTTAGGCGCCTGATAGATCTCGTGCGGGAAGACCGTGATCGCCACCGGCACCTTGATGCTTGCGGTGTTCTGCGCGGCAGCGCTGAAATTGTTGTTGTTGTTTTCCCAGTAGAAACGCGATGACGATGCGCCTGCGTTCGTCAGCCAGTACAGGCTGATATCGTCCAGCATCTCGTCACGGGTCAATACCCGTTCAGGCTGGCCATCACTGTCCGTCCACGCGGCGATTTTTTCGTACATCCACGCCGCAGTTCCGGTAGGCGAATCGGCCAGCAGGTAACCGATAGTCTGCGGGCGCGTAACCATCATCGCGCCGTATGCTGCATTGCGGCCGAAGAAGGTGCTCAAGGAATCAAACGCCTTGCGTTCAGGCTTAGTGAGCCCTTCAGGGGCCGGGTCACCACTATTGATCGGCTTGACCAATTCGGGCGGGATGGTGGCCGGCATGTTCAAGTGAATGCCCAACAGCCCCGGCGGATTCAGGCGGCCCAATGCATCCGATATGACCGAACCGTGATCTCCGCCCTGGGAGACATAGTGGGTATAACCCAGACGCTTGATGAGCACATCCCAAGCCTTCGCGACCCGATCCGGCCCCCAGCCCAATTCAGTTGGCTTACCGGAAAAACCGTGTCCCGGAATCGATGGAATGATCACGTCGAACGAATCTTCAACCTTACCGCCGTAAGCAACGGGATCCGTCAGCGGGCCGATCGTCTTCAGGAACTCAAACTGTGAGCCAGGCCATCCGTGTGTCAGAAGCAGCGGCATCGCGTTGGGGTTTGGCGAGCGAACATGGATGAATTGAATATCCACGCCGTCGATAGTCGTGATGAATTCAGGCAGCGCATTGAGCTTCGCTTCGGCCTTGCGCCAGTCATAGCCGCTGCCCCAATACTTCACCAGCGCCTGGACCTGGGCCAACTGCACGCCTTGGGAAACGTCATTGACGGTCTCTTTGTCCGGCCAGCGGGTCGCCGCAATGCGCTTTTTCAGATCGGTCAATTGCGCTTCATCGACGTGAATTCGATAAGGTCTAATCGATTCGGGATTGGTCGAGGCCGAGGCAATTGACGCATCGGCGGCCGGGCCAGCAGCCCAGGCACCACCGCTGCCGGCTATCAGGGCCAACCCCAAAGCGCCCATTTTCACGGAAGAAGCCAGACAAGGGCGCCAGGTGAAACCGAACGTAGCTGCAGGCATTTTGAATTTCCTATAAGTCATTGGTCGACAACGTCGCGAAACGCGCAGAGATAGCCGCGAGTTAAATGAGTCATCCATTGGAGAAGGTTTGCGCCTTCTCGATGGGTTCATTTAAAGCCCCGTAGGTATCCCGTATGTGTCATCAACCGACTTAAAGGAATCGCTGTGTATCTATCCAAAGCGCAGATACAAAACGATACAAACCGACCACTCGCTCATAAAAAAACCAATGCCCCGACTTGTCGGGGCATTGGCTTTTCTGGGACCTGGAAAACATAAGGGCTTTTCAGCCCATCAAGCTCGGCAAAGGGCATAGAGACCGCGTCGATTGCCAGGCAGCATGACTTGGTTACCCAAGGAACAGGCAGATACCCCGCTCCACTTCACGCCCTTCCACGCCTGCAAGAAACTCCAGAAATTTGCCCCTGATTCTGGTTAGCGTTCACCATCGTCTCTACCGTGCCAGCAATCTTATTGAAGCTACTGCTGTTCAGCGACCAAGCAATCTCTTCAGCACCAGTAGAGCAACAGCCCCGATTGCCAGTGCAGCAACCGGTTTTTCTTTGACGAATGTAGAAACGCTGTCCAGTGCGTCGCCATAGGTTTGCGTCAGTTGACCCGCAGCCTGGCGTCCAGCGCCTTCGGCTTCCAACTTCGAATCGCCAAAAAGCTTCCCGACTGCGCTCTGGGCTTTGCCAGCAACCTTTTCTACAACGCCTTCTACCTGTTCGCTCTTCATGATTAACCAAACCTTCGTGTGTGATTGGGTAACCCAGGAAAACCCCGGGCTTGAGGCAACGTGCAAAGCGTTAGGTGGACAGGCTTAGTGATTAGTTCAAAGTTGATGAAGCTCACTTGGTCCAGATCAACCGATAAGTCTTCTTCCCTGTAGCGGCATCGTGATAGGGATCTTTGCCCGGGACCTCTCGCGTGCGCACGCACGGGCGTCCCTCGCAGTCAATAATGGCAGCGTCACCACCCTGGCGTTTCAACGCTTCTATGTTTTGCTCAAGCACCGCTAACTCTCGTTGCCTTTGCGCAATCTCATCGGTGCTGGGGACCGCAAAGAAAAACAGCAACGCCAGAGGCAATACCACACCTAGATGAATAGCGAAGATGCTGAGCCAGAATCGACGCTTAAGGCTGTCACTGGCGGCCTGGTACTTTTGCGCCGCATCAAGCGCAGCGGCATCGGCCTGTCTGAACTTGCCAATCAACTGCTCGGCCGCCTTTGAAGCCACTGAATCTGCGATCTGCGCCGCTGAAGCGCCCAGTATCGTCGGAATCTGTTGCAGGCTCTGCTCAACACGTTTTTCCAGATAGCCAAGACGCGCAATCGCCTGCTCAGCGGCTTTTCTGTCATTTTCCGCTGCGCTCATGATGCCCTTGGCAGCAACGGCCATGGCCCGCAGGCTGAGGTCATTTTCGTTCACGTGTTCGTCCATGGGTCATTACCTTCCATATTCGGGGCCGTCGCGGTGTTTGGGACGCTTCATGCTTAGCTCCAATGCAGGCACAGATAGCTCCAGCTGGGGACCGCTCATTTCCAGCTCAAGCCATTGCCTGTGCGGCATACTCAAATCACAGACGTCTCGCAGCTGAACAAAATGCATTGCTCCACCTGCGCCCATGACCAGAAGCACGCCACCTGCGCCCACCGGGTCGTCAGCTTGAATATTGCGTAAAAATCGCAGGTATATCTGTGAACGCTCGCGCATCATCGGGTCCAGGCCGCGAACAGCTTCGCGCGCGGTTTGCTCCACGAGTCGTTCAAGGCTTCCCGCGGACAACGCCAAGTGTTCTTCGTCGAAGGCGTCGAGATATGGAACGGCTCGCGAAACCAAAGGCGTGTCGGTGTCATTGGCGCCCACCTCCACATACCAGTGCAGGCTTCTGGACGTTTCGACCAATACCTGATTTTCACCTGCCAGGCCGGCCATGAGTAAACGATGTCGCAGCCGTTCTTTTTTCAGGCTGGCGCCCTTCATCTTGAATTCGATCAAGCGCACGACACCTGGAAAGCTCAGCAGTACGTCAGCCAGCTCTTTGTCTGCAGGCGTCTGCTGTAGTAGGTTGACCACGCTTGGGATCGAGGTGTTTGCGTCTAGACATGACCGCACGGCGAATCCGAGACCGTACAGGAAGTTTCCTATCACGACGTTTTCATAGAGTTTCTTCGTTCGGTGACGTTTGTTCTGATGACCAACATCATCCTGATCTTGCTGGTTCAACGGCACTCCGTTACTCCTGATGCTTGGGATGAAGGACCTTATATATCTGCAAAACCACCCGCCTCACCGCCTCTTCAATCGTCCCTTCATTGCGACACGTTACCCACCCCTGCTCCACAGCTGCTCGCTCAAACGCCTCGGTACACACAACTTGCTCCTCCAGCTTAAACATCACCGTACTGCTCAACCCCCGCCGTCGTGCTGCCGCCCGTGCCCAGGATATTTGCGCCGCGGTGACAACCCCCACATGCAGATCCGGCACTTGCACCTGCCGATTAATGTTCAGCTCAAGAATGTCTGCAAAGGGTGTCAACCGACGAAACGCGGCATCAGACGGGTACCAGCGATCCATCAGGATGATGCTGTCAGGTGGCTGCGCGGCCAGTACGTTCCGAGTAATCCAGCTGCGGCTGTCGGCAAAGCGCTCACACACCTCAAGTTCCAGATCCCGGCTGGGATCTCGGGCGAACGTGTTAACCAGAGCCATCGTTTGCGCTCGACAGGGATCGCTCTTGCGCTCGCACAGTCGCACGACCTTTAGGTTGTCGGCCCTCAACGCTGTCGTAACGGCCTCCAGCAGCGTGGTTTTACCGGTGCCTTTGGGGCCATCCATCGAAATAAACAGCGCACGAGTCATACGGGCGCTGCATCATCGTTCAGGTTGTGCAGTTCCATGGGGCCTCGGGGTCTGAGCGTTTGGGCGAGTTGGCGTCCATTATGGGCAACCCTATTGCCCAATGCGAGGCTGGACTGGCCGACGCGCCCTCCCCGCGTCGACAGTCAGTCATTCAGCATCCGGCTTTCCGGCACACCAGCCTCATACCTCAACGCCCATGGCGCAATCAACCGCTGTGGGGTCTGGCAGGTTTTGCGTTTAAACACGAAGTTGCGGCATTTCTCGGCAAACTGCTGGCGATTTCCCACCATGTCGAATCGCATCTGTGCCAGTTCCTGCTCGCGACAGCGTTCAACTTGCTGAGTATCCAGCGTGGCTTTACGTGTGCGTGCGTGAAGGTACTTATCATCGGTCAACGCACGGTCAGCCTCTTGCAAAAGCCACAGGCCGAATGCCTGCAGACAGCGGGGCCCGATGCCCTGGACCATGCCGTACTGCTGGGCCTGGATGGCGCTGATGGGCAGGCATTCTTCGGTAAGCTTATGCGCGATTTCGCTGCCCACGGCCCGTGGCAGGCTGTAGGTCCAGTATTCGGAGCCGTAGAGTCCCATGGTCTTGTAGTGCGGGTTGAGCACCACACCTTCGCGGGCCAATACAATGTCGGCGGCCAGCGCCAGCATCACACCGCCTGCGCCTGCGCTGCCGGTCAGGCCGCTGATCACCAGTTGCCTGGCAGTGAGCAGCTCCAGGCACACATCGTCGATGGCTTGAATGTTGGCCCAGGCTTCCAGCCCCGGCACGTCGGCGGCCTGGATGACGTTTAGGTGCACCCCATTGGAAAAGCTGCCGCGCCCGCCCTTGATCAGCAACACCCGGGTATCTCGCGCCTTGGCCCAGCGCAACGCTGCGACCAGCCGCTGGCATTGTTCGGTGCTCATGGCGCCGTTGTAGAACTCGAACGTCAGTTCGCCGATGTGGCCGAACTCTTGGTAGCGAATGGGTTGATAGACCCGCTCGTTGAACGCCTGGCAGGCGATTGAACTGTCCAGCACCGGAACGCCGGCCAGCCTTTGCGCCAGTACGTGCCGTGCCGGCAGCTTGAAGGTCTCTGGGCCTTTGGGTTTGAGCGAGCCGATCCACAGGCTGTGATCTCCGGCCGCCACCAGCACAGCGTCGTCCTGTACCGCAAGGATTTCTCCGGGAGTGCCCTGGCGGGCGTCCAAGTGCGCGTCGTAGAGGTAATATTGCCCGCCCAACAGGCTGGCCAACACGCCGGGCTGGCCATCGGCAGCATCGATGCTGCGTTTGATAAAGGCTGCGCAATCGAACCAACTGAAGGTGCGGTCGGCCTGGGTCATGTTCGGCTGCAAGTGCCCGATGACGCTGGGTTGGGTGTAATCGAGCGGTTTGGGGACGAAGCCCTTGGCGAATTTCGCCACGACGTCACGAATGCAAACCATCGCGGCGTCGCTCACCAGGCCGTTGTACAGCTCGGATTTGCGCACCTGGTCGGGCATGTCGAACTCACAGGTGGACCATATCGGTCCTGCATCCATTTCTTCCACCGCTTGCAAAGCCGTGACGCCCCAACGGCGGGCCTGCTGGGTGATAGCCCAATCCAGCGCACTGGCACCACGGTCACCAACAATGCCCGGATGGATGATCACCACCGGGCGCTGCGGATGGCTCCATAGTTGGTGCGGCACACGATCCTTCAGAAACGGGCAGATCACCAGGTCGGCACCTGACGCCTCGACCTGCTGGCACACCGTGGCTTGATCGGTGAACACCACAACGCTGGGGTCGTGACCCGCCTGGCGCAGATCCAGCCAGGCTCGTTGGGTCAAACCGTTGAATGCCGATGATAACAACAGGATCTTGAGTGATCGCATGGCTGACTCTTCCTTGAGAATGTGCGACCAGAGCTGCTCGTTGAGCCGTCCCTGGCCATCGATAAGCGCCCAAGGTTATAGCGCGGGCCAGCACGGCCACCTGATCGAGATCAATAGTCGGGTTCTGTTGTTCTCAACGTTCGGCCGGTGAAAGCGGCTTATATTTTCTGAATCACTGCGCAGCCCACTCATCAAATGAACATGCCCTGCTCGGGTACGCCTTGTTAACCGTAACGGAGCCACGTTCATGTTCGAGAAAGCGCATTACCTCATCAGTTTCATCCTCGACAACCAGCCACAAAGCCGCACGCTTGAGCACGATGCAGACACGCTGGACCCGCAATGGGCCGAGTCCCTGCTCAGGCAGCGCTTCGCAGAGCTCAAGGACGCGAAATTGAGCGACGTCCAGGTGCAAAAGCGCAACAAGCCGGCCGATGAAGGCCATGACATCCCAGGGCATTACCAGCAGCCCTGATTTACGTATCAGAAAACTGCTGCCCGTTTATCAATCACTGAATATTCGGAGGACCTATGAACCCGACAACTCAAGGTTGGACCTGCGCCTGCCCAGGCTGCACCTGCCAGGTGACCCATGACACGCGTCACCAGCGCAACGGCAAAGCCTACTGCAGCCAGGCATGCGCCGACTTGCACCCCCAGGGTCAAGCGTGCCCCAGTGCCGATTGCCATTGCGAGTCGAATGTGAAGGTGCAAGACCGCGCTGTCAGCGATAGCCAGCTCGACGAGGCGATCGAAGAAACCTTTCCTGCGAGCGATCCCATATCGCCTTGATCATTCAGACCCATTAGGAAAACGGGGGCTGCATCGTGGCTCTAGGGTCTAGCAGTTGACAGCCCCCGGCAAAACTCAACAACCTGCACGTCTCACCGCCCTGCCCTGAGGCTGCCCTTGGACTATTTCACCGCGCTCACCGCATTCATCGAAGCCGCCGAAGGCAACAATTTCTCGCGTGCCGCCGAACGCTTGGGGATCAAGGCCTCAACGGTTTCACGCTATGTGAAGGACCTCGAGCAAGACCTGGGCATCGCGCTGTTCAACCGCTCCACACGCACGCTGCATCTGACCGAAGGCGGTCAGACCTTCCTGATACACGCACGCAGGGTATTGGATGAACTGGAACACGCCAAGGCCGCCACGTCTGCGCTGAACCAGCATCCCCGGGGAGTGTTGAAACTCAACCTGCCGCCGGCGTTTGCGCGGCATCACATTCTGCCGGCGTTGAATGACTTTCTGGTGCGCTACCCGCAGATCAGCGTGGAACTGGTGCTGGATAACACCCAGGTCAATTTGATTCATGCCGGCGTCGACTTAGCCATACGCATTGGCGAGCTGGCCGATTCGACCCTCAAGGCACGCAAGCTCAGCGACGGCCACTACCGCTTGGTGGTCAGCCCGGCGTTTGGCATGCAGCACCCTCCTCCTTCCACGCCCACCGACCTGGCCGGTTTGCCTGCGGTGCTGGGCACGGCTACCACCGGCGATATCAGTTTTGTATCCGCCGGCCGCGCGCTCCCGTTGCAGCATGACGGCGTTATTCGAATCAATGACCTGGACGCGCAACTCATCGCCGTGCGCCAAGGCTTGGGCTTTGGGCTGTTGCCGGACTGGCTGGTGGCGCAAAGTATCGAGGCCGGCGACTTGGCAGTGTGGCTGCCCGAATGGCATATCCAGGGCGTTGAGCGGGCGTTTGCGGTGTGGTTTGTGTACCCGCCCAAGCGCATCGTATCGTCCAAGGTCCGGTGTTTTATCGACTTTATCGTTGAACGACTGGGCGAAACACCGGACTGGAAGTGACTCAACTGAAGCGGATATCCAGCGCACGCAAGTAGGTTTGCAGCCCCGCATCCTGAATCGGGATCAGGAACGCCTCGCTATCCGATTCATTAAAATGCGCATGCCAGTAACCCGGTGGCGTGACAAACGCCAGGCCGGGAGACCAGTCGACCCGCTGCGGGTTACGAATTTGCCCATCCGCGTCCAGCTCGGTGCCCACCAATGAATAACAGCCCGTGGGGCAATCAATAATGAAGTCCAGTGCAATCGACTGATGCCGATGGGGTTTCTGCACCGATCCCGCCGGCAGAATCCCGTACATGGCCCACAACACGTGGGTCACCGTGCGCGTCTGCGGGAAATGACGGTTGCCCAGCAGGATGCTGATGCGGCTGCGGTCCTGTGCCCTGGGATCATCGGCCGCTTCACGCAACTTCGCGTTGGCCAGTGCTGCTGGGTACAGGGTCGGCGCAAAGCGATCGGCGCGGGGTGTCACCCCCAGGTAACGCAGCAACGGCTCATCGTGCACATAGTAAAGACGTGCATCCTCGCGGGCACTGAAGTGCGCTTGCTGTAATCCCGGCAGGGCGATAAAGCAGCCCTTGGACCATTGAATCTCATACTCCCCCTGAACCACGCTGCCCTCCCCGGCAATCACGTAGAACACCTGGGAAGTGGCGTTGGGTTGCAGGGTCAGCGTGTCGCCAGGGTTAAGGCGCATGAAGTTCGCGCATAGCCCGGGGCCTGTCGCAGGGCCTTCGCAGCCCAAGGCGTCGCTGAGGTCCAGCGGTACCACGCGGGAGGGGCCATTGTCATACAGCGAGGCCGGAAAGCTGTGGTAGGGAATGCGGGAAATCAGGTTGGCACTGATGGGATTCGCCGCCTTGCTGTACTCGAAGTACTCGGCGTCCACTTGGTTGATATCCGTCAGTGCGGGGTCGAATTCACGGTTCATCAGGCTCACCTCAGTCTTGGGCTGGATCGCGCAGCACGGTTGAAGCGCTGCACGGGCTAAGTGGACTATAGGCATTGCCCATTGGCGGATGAATGCCTGTAACGGCACAGCAGTTATGCGAAACGGGGCAGTTAACGCAATTGGAACCAGGTGGTTTTCAACTGGGTGTACTTATCAAACGAATGCAGCGACAAATCGCGCCCGAACCCCGACTGTTTGCCGCCGCCAAACGGCACGGTCACGTCCAGGGCGTCAATGGTGTTGACCGACACGGTACCAGCATTCAGGGCACGCGCCACGCGATGCGCACGGTTCAGGTCATCACTCCACACCGATGCCGCCAGGCCGTAGACGCTGTCGTTGGCTTGCTGTATCGCCTGTTCTTCGGTATCGAAGGCACTCACCGCCAGCACGGGGCCAAACACCTCATCACGGGACAGGCGCATGTCAGCGGTGACGTTGGCAAATATCGTCGGCTGGATGAAGTTTGAACAACCCTCGATGTTCAACTGTTGGCCACCGCTCAACAGCGTGGCGCCTTCTGCGCGAGCCTGCCCGATGGCTTGCATGATGCGTGCGGTTTGCCCGCTGTCGACAATTGCACCGGCGGCGCTGGCGGGGTTCAGTGGGTTGCCGGGCATCCAGGCGTGGGATTTATCGATCAGGCGCTCGATGAACTCGTCGTGGATGCAGCGTTGCACATAGAGGCGCGAATTCGCCGAACACACCTCGCCCTGGTTGAAGAATATCCCGAAGGCCGCCTTCTCCGCCGCCAGGTCCAGGTCCTGACAGTCTGCAAACACCAGGTTCGGGCTCTTGCCTCCACACTCCAGCCACACCTGCTTGAGGTTGGACTGCGCGGAGTACTGCATGAAGTACTTGCCCACTTGGGTCGAACCGGTAAATACCAGGCAATCGACGTCCGGGTGCAACCCCAGTGCCTTGCCGGCGCCCTCGCCCATGCCTGGCACCACGTTCAGCACGCCCTCGGGGACGCCCGCCTCGAGCGCCAGTTGGGCCAGGCGCAGGGCGGAAAACGGCGATTGCTCAGCGGGCTTGAGTACCACGCTATTGCCTGCCGCCAAGGCGGGTGCCAATTTCCAGGCGGCCATGTCCAGCGGAAAATTCCACGGCACCACCGCTGCAATCACGCCCAATGCTTCGCGGGTGATGGTCGCCAACGCGTTGGCGGCGGTCGGGGCGACCTGATCGTAGAGCTTGTCCAGAGCTTCACCGTACCAGGCGAAAACATGGGCCGCGCCGGGTACGTCGACGTTATAGGCGTCCATTACCGGCTTGCCCATGTTCAGGGAGTCCAGCAGTGCGAGTTCTTCGCGGTGGGTCATCAACAGGTCGGCGAGTTTGATCAGGACTTTTTTGCGTTCGCCTGGAGGCATGCGTCGCCACGGGCCGTCGTTAAAGGCACGGCGCGCAGAGCGTACTGCCAGGTCGACCTCCGCTGCACCGCAGGCGGCGACCTGCGCAAGCAAGCGGTTGGTCGCCGGGTTGATGGTGTCGAAGGTCGCCCCGGAGAGTGCACCTACGGGCTGGCCGTCGATCAGGGCGGTGCTGATGAAGGTTTGGCGGGCAGCGCGTTGCTGCCAATAGTCGAGGTTGAACATGCTGTACTCCTGAATTGGGCCGTAAGGCTTTTGTAGGAGCGAGCTTGCTCGCGAAAAACTCAAGGGCGCCGCGTTCATCCAGNAAGAACGCGTTATCGTTGACGTTTTTCGCGAGCAAGCTCGCTCCTACGGATGAACCGAGGTGGGGCCTGTTCATTCGGCCATTTGCAGCTCCGGCATGCGTACCCGGAACCCACGCGTGACGCAGAACAAACACAGCAGCCCCAGGGCCATCCAGCACAGGCCGATGGTGAACGACAGGCCGGACAGGCTCGTCCACAACCACAGCGTGCTGAGAAACCCCAGGCCCGGCAGGGCGGCGTACAGCAGATAGTTGCGTGTACCGCGCAGCTTCTGGTCGCCCAAGTAATGCTTGATCACGGCCAGGTTCACCGCCGAAAACGCGAACAGCGCGCCAAAGCTGATCATGTTGGCCACGGTGTCCAGGCTGATGAACAGGGCAATCAGCGAAAACAGGCTGACCAGCATGATCGCGTTGGCCGGCACGCGTTTTTTCGTCACCAGCTTGCCGAATACCCTGGGCAATGCGCCGTCGCGGCCCATGGCGAACAGCACGCGGGACACGCTGGCCTGGGAGACCATCGCGGAGGCGAAACAGCCCGCCACATAGGTGGCGGTAAACGCACTCACCAGTAGCTCGCCGCCGACCCGGCGCATCACATCGACCGAAGCCGAGTCGGGATCGGCAAAACTATTCCATTCCGGGAAGACCATCTGGGCGCAATACGACACCACCAAAAACAGCAACCCACCGATCAGCGACACCGCCATGATCGCCTGCGGAATGGTACGACGCGGGTCAGGTGTCTCCTCAGCCATGGTCGACACGGCATCAAACCCCAGGAACGACAAGCACAGCACCGCCGCGCCGGTCATGATCAGCGGCACGCTGAAACCTTCATGGTGAAACGGCTTGAGCAGCGACACCGGCTCGGCTTGCCCGCTGAGGTTGTGGATCGACGACCCCACGAACACCACGATGAACACCAGTTGGGCCACGATCAGCACCCAATTGACCCGGGTAATCGACTCGATACCCACTAGATTCAGCGCCGTCACCAGGGCAATGGAGCCCAATACCCATACCGCGGTGGGCACGGTAGGAAAGTATTCGGACAAGTAGATGCCGATCAGCAAATAGCTGAGCAGCGGCAGGAAGATGTAGTCCAGCAGCAAGGTCCAGCCGGCGATAAAGCCGAAGGAGGCGCCAAACGCCTTGCGCGTATAGGTGTAGACCGAGCCCGAATACGGGTGCGCCTTGACCATGCACCCATAGCTGTAGGCCGTCAGCAGCATGGCAGCCAGGGTCAACAGGTAGGCGGTGGGCAGGTGCCCCTTGGTCATTTGGGTCACCAGACCGTAGGTGGTGAACACCGCCAGCGGCACCATATACGCCAGCCCGAACAGTACAAGCCCGACAAGGCCCAGGGGTTGTCGAAAGCGGCGCGATGAGGTTGGTTGGGTTGGGGTTTGATGGACGGGAGTATCGGCTACGTTTGTTATTGTATTCATTGCTGACTCCTGGAAAGTGGAATGCAGGGCGCCGCGGCGTTCGATCAAATCGACACCTTTGATGAGTCATCCATTGGGAGCGGTGGGCAGGCCGCTATGGGCCGCCCACCCTGTTCAACCGAAGCGGCATGCGGGGGCTCAGCCCTTCACAGTTTTCCCGCCATCCGTGCTGTGCGGTCCACCGCAATGCGGGTCTTGTCGACCAGTTCATCGAGCTCCGCGCGGCTGGCTACCAGGGCCGGCGCCATGATCATGCGGCCCAGGGTCGAGCGAATGATCACGCCTTCTTCAAAGCCAAAAGTGCGGCATTGCCAGGCCAGGTCGTTTTCATTGGCAAAGCGTTTGCGCGTGCCTTTGTCCTCGACAAACTGCAAGGCTGCCAGCAGGCCGGTGCCCTGGATCTCGCCGATCAGCGGGTGGTTGCCAAAGACTTCGTGCAGGAGCTTGTGCAAATACGGCCCGGTGTCGTCCTTTACCTGGCGCACGATCCCTTCGTCACGCAAGGCCTTGAGGTTGGCCAGGGCCACCGCCGCCGCAACCGGGTGCCCGGAATACGTCAGTCCATGAGCAAACACCCCGCCCCGCTCTACCAGGGCTTCGGCCATGCGCTTGCTCAATACCAAACCGCCCATGGGCAGGTAACCTGAGGTCAGGCCCTTGGCGATCGACAACGTGTCGGGTTCGAAGCCGAAATGCTGATGGGCAAACCACTCACCTGTACGACCGAAACCGCCAATCACTTCATCAGCGCACAGCAGCACATCGTATTGGCGACAGATACGCTGGATCTCTGGCCAGTAGCTTTCTGGGGGGAAAATCATGCCGCCGGCGCCCTGGAAAGGTTCAGCGATAAAACCGGCGACGTTTTGCGCGCCCAACTCCAGAATTTTTTCTTCCAGTTGCAGGGCGCAGCGCCGCCCGAACTCGGCCGGAGTCAAGTCACCGCCCTGGGCGTACCAATAAGGCTCGTCAATGTGCGCGACGTCCGGGATCAAGCCGCCCATTTCATGCATGAATTTCATGCCGCCCAGGGCAGACGCCGCCAGGGTGGAGCCGTGATAGCCGTTCCAGCGACCGATCATGATCTTCTTCTGCGGCTTGCCGAGCACTTGCCAGTAGCGGCGTACGGTGCGGATCAGCACCTCATTGGCTTCGGAACCGGAGTTGGTGTAGATCACATGGCTGTAGTGCCCTGGCAACAGGCTGAACAGCAACTCGGAAAGCTCGATCACCGCCGGATGGGTGGTGTGAAAGAACATGTTGTAGTACGCCAACTGATCCATCTGCGCAGCAGCCGCAGCCGTCAGGTCCTTGCGCCCATAACCCAGCTGCGTGCACCACAGACCCGACATCCCGTCCAGGTAACGCTTACCCTCGCTGTCCCACAGGTACAGGCCCTCACCGCGAACCATTACGCGCGGGCCTTCGGTATTCAGCGCCTTTTGATCCACAAAGGCATGGATATGGTGGGCCGCGTCCGAGGCTTGGTAGTCCTGGGTCTGGCGTTGCGGTTCAAAGGGTAGGTTCATGGCTTTTTCTCTTGTTGTGGGTGGTCATGCAGCCGGTCAACGGCCTTTGCTCATGTAGCGTTCGAGGGGGTCTTTGCTCAGCCCGCCCTGGGCCTCGGCCAACGAGTCGATAAACAGGGAAAACAGTTCCGATTGCGTGCCGATGTCGAGCTTGCTGTAGATGTGCTTGCGGTGGGACTTGATGGTGTCTTCGGAGACCCCGAGGCGCTCGGCCAGCGAACGTGTGGAGTGGCCGCGCAGGATCAACTGGGTGATCCGGCATTCGCGTTCGGTGAGCAGCGAGGAGCCGAAGTTGTTGAGTGCCGAGTGAATACGCTGTTCCAACAGGCTTTCGAAACGCGCGCCCTGAGTCTCCAGGCCGACGAAGTGCTTGCCCAGCACCGCCAGTACCCAAGGTGCTATGCGCTTGAATTGCTCGGTGGTGGTCGCGTCGAGCTTCTGCGTAAAGGCCAGCGACACCGCCAGGCTCAAGCCGTTGCTGGCCTGCAGGATGTAGTTGAGCTCATCCTCCAGGTGCGAATGCCGGTAAAACGACTGGTAGTACTCACTGTGCTCAAAGTGGTCGGGGGCCACATCGGCGAGGTCGTAGCAGCCGGAAGTGGCGCCCTCCACGCAGGCGCCGTAGAACGGGTCGAGCAAGTAAAAACCGGAGAGGTACTGGCGCACATTGCCCTGGGGCAGCCATGGCCCGTCCAGTTCGAACAATGCGCTGGGCATGCCGTCGTGGGGGTACAGGTACAAGGTCGTGGCCTGAATGGGGCGGATACACCCCAGGGCATCGAACAACGTGGCGGCAAACCCCGCGTGCCCGATGCTCTCGGTCACCCTGGCTATCTGTTCGAACCACTGGGCTGAAGACAGTCGATCATTATCCACTTCGAAGACTCGCCGTCATAACGGTTGGGTGCGACACCAGATCACTGGCGCCGGGGACTGAAGTGATAGTCCCACACCCGCAAAGTCATCGAAATCACCCCTTAGGGTGAGGGGGTGCGCTGGAACCTCGGAATCGCCAAGCCCAGGCTTTCGCGCAAGGTCGAGCCCTCGTAGGCCGTGCGATAAACACCGCGCTCTTGCAGCAAAGGGATCACCTCCTGAGTAAAGCGATCAAATTGCCCAGGGTGCCCGATGTAGATATTGAACCCGTCCACCGCCCGTGCCTCGAACCAATCCGCCATTTTCTGCGCCACCGTGGCCGCGCTGCCCACGAACGCGCCTGGGCGCAATTGCCGACCAAATTCGACGGCCTGGCGCAGGCTGAAGCCCTGCTCCCGCGCCTGGTCGGCGATGCGTTTGGCAGCGGTGAAAAAACTGCTGCGCGCGGCCTCCAGGCTCTCTTGCGGGAACGGCGCATCCAGGTCGTATTGGCTGAAATCATGCCAGCCAAAATTGCGCCCGAACTCCTTGAGTGCCAGCGCAAAACTGTGGTCGAGCTGATGGTAGTGCTGCTCGATTTCCCGGGCATGGGCATCGGTGTCGCCCACATAAATTTCCGCACCGGGCATGATCAGTACCTGTTCCGGATCGCGCCCCCGTTGTGCCGCCCTGCCCTTGATATCCCGGTAAAACGCCTGGCCCTGCTCGATACTGGCCGCGTGGGTGAAGATCACATCGGCAGTGGCGGCGCCCAGGTCGCGGCCTTGCTCCGAGTCGCCGGCCTGGAAAATCACCGGCTGGCCTTGGGGCGAGCGCTGGATATTCAGCGGGCCCACCACCGAGAAGTGTTCGCCCTGGTGATTCAGGCTGTGCAGCTTGCTCGGGTCGAGAAACTGCCCAGTGGCACGGTTGCGCACAAACGCATCGTCTTCGTAAGAGTTCCACAGCCCCTGCACCACCTGAACGTGTTCGGCGGCACGCCCGTAGCGGGTGGCATAGTCGTAATGTTCGTCGCGGCTGTAATTGCCGGCGGTACCGGCATCGCCACTGGTCACCACGTTCCAGCCGGCGCGGCCTTTGCTGATCAGGTCCAGGGAGGCGAGGCGCCGGGCGACGTTATAGGGCGAGTTATAAGAGGTGGTCAGCGTACCGACCAGGCCGATATGCCGCGTGCTCACGGCCAGTGCCGACAGCAAGGTCAGCGGCTCCAGGCGATTGAGGTAATGAGAAGGCGAGCCCTCGGTGATGAACTGGCTGTCGACGATGAACAGCAGGTCGAACAGCGCCGCCTCGGCCTGGCGCGCTATCTCGATGTACCAATCGACGTTGACGCTGGCATCGGCCGGCAACTGCGGATCAAGCCACAGGTTATGGCGGCCCGGCCCACCGCAGCCCATGGTCAGGGCGCCCAGTTTGAGCTGTCTTTTAGTCATTGCGCAGTAGTCCTTCAAGCGGTCAGGGCTGGGTGGTGGCGACGGCGGGCTGCAAGGCGGCTGCAAATGAAGGGTCGAACAACGTGGCGGCCGAGTAAGACTTGACCAGGCCCAGGCCGGCAAAAAAGTCCACGGTCTTTTGCGCCTCGATGGGCGCCTGAGGCGTCAGCGGCTCGACGGTGGTGCGTGCGCGGGCAAACCAGACGCGAGCGATGTCGGCATCAGCGCGGGTGCGCTTGGCCCAGGCATCGGCATACGCGTTGGCGTTGGCCGGGCTTTGGCGGGCCCAGTCGCGGGCTTTTTTCAGGCGCTGGAGGAAGTCGCTGATGGGTTCACGCTTGGCCTCGACAGCACTGGCGTTGGCGGCAATGAAACTCTGGGCCGGGATCAAGTCTTCAGCGGTTGCCAGCACCCGCGCACCTTGGCGTTCCTGTTGCGTGACGTAGGGTTCCCAGGTGGCGATCACGTCAACTGCACCGCCTTCCAGCGCGTGGGAGGCATCCAGGGCGCTGAGGTAGCGCCATTGCAGCGAATCCCGCGCAACCCCGGCCTTGTCCAGTGCGGTCAGCAACAGTTGCTGGCTCCAGGAACCTTTCCAGATCGCAGCGCGCTTGCCTGCCAGATCGGCCAGGCTGTGGATCGACGAGTCTTTTTTTACCAGGATGGCTACGCCGTCGAGATTTTGCCGGCTGACGGCAATCACCTTGATCGGTGCACCCAAGGCGCCCAGGAACAACACCGGGGCATCCCCGAGCAGGCCCAGGTCCAGGCTGCCGACGTTGAGCGCTTCGGCCACCGGCGACCCGGCCGTGAACTGCTTCCAGTCCAGCGTGTAAGGCAGGTCATCGAGCACCCCCGCCGCTTCCATCACGGCCTGAGCGTTGTAGCTCTGGTCGCCGACCACCAGGGTTTGGGCCTGCGCCGTCAGGCACAGCAAAGAGGCGGCCAACCCGGCCGCCAGGGTTTTGAGGTAACGCACGTTCGTCTCCAGATGCCTTGTGGGGCATTCAAATCGATCCGCACGCACGGTCTCGGTTTTAAAAAGCTTTTATCTGTGGCGAGGGAGCTTGCTCC
>NZ_JBQEQE010000009.1:29327-36130 GCF_052046095.1 Pseudomonas sp. 22072 | reverse complement strand
CCCTCGCCACAGGTTTTTGGTGTCCGGGCTATTTTCGTGGTGCTGAAGGCGAGATGTAAAATACTGATAACGCATAACCTAATTCATTAATAATGCGCATATCGCATCACGCTAGCGCGGCAATTCAACCCGAGCCGCCAACCCCGAACCACGTCGATTGCTCAGGCTCAGCTCACCGCCCTGCTCGCGCACAATGGCCCGCGCTGCCGAGAGCCCAAGCCCTACCCCACCGGTATTGCGGTTGCGTGAGGTCTCGAGACGAAAAAAAGGGTCGAACACACGCTCCAGGTCCGCCTCGGGAATCCCCGGGCCCTCATCGTTGACCTCGATACATACCCTCTGATCGTCAACACTCAGAGCAATGCCGGGGTGACGGGCATACTTGGCGGCATTTTCCAGCAGGTTGACCACCACCCGTTTAAGCGCCAGTGGCCGGCCGTGATAGACCAGATGGGGCGGCCCCCGGAAGTCGACCACCAGCTGCTGGTCGCGATAGTCGTCGATGATGGTTTGCAGCAGTTCAGACAGATCGAATGCCGTGCTGTGCTCCAGCACCGTATCGTCGCGGAAAAACGCCAGCGCGGCGTTGATCATCGACTGCATTTCCTCGACATCGCGAATCAGCTTGTGCTGATGGTCCAGATCCTCCATGAACTCGCAGCGCAGGCGTATCCGCGTCAAAGGCGCGCGCAAGTCATGGGAAATGGCTGCCAGCATCTGGGTGCGTTCGCCGATGAAGTGCTGGATCTGCGCCTGCATGGTGTTGAAGGCGATAGTGGCCTGGCGTATTTCGTCGGGGCCTTCGATGTCGATGGGCGGTGCGCGCAGATCTCCGCCGAAGCGTCTGGCGGCACTGGCGAAACGCTGCAACGGCTTGGCCAATTGCCGGGTGGCCACCCAGGCGACCAGCAAGGTGGCGATCAACCCCAGGATGATGATCACCGCAATCCGCGTGGGTGCGCTCAGGCCCCAACTGCGTTCGGGTGGGATGAAGGACAACCAGCTGCCATCAAGTAACTGCACCAGCGCGACATAATGCGCGTCGGGGCTGCCACGGGGCCAATCGTCCGGGCTGTACACCTGAATGGTGCGCCCCGTGCCAAACAACGCCTGTATCCCAGGGACTTCGCCCGCCTGTAGCACGTTGCCGCCGCTGGGCAGGCCGAAATCCACGGGGTTGGTATGCCACGTCACCTGCAACCGCGCATCGCTGGCCGCTGCAGCCAGATGCGAGCGCAACGGCGCAGGCGCCGCCTCGATCACTTTCAACGTCGCGGCCATTTGTTCCAGCAACCCCGTGCGGTCGATGGGCGGACGCGCCCACACCCCGGCCACCTGCACGAACAAGGCATTGAGGGCCAGTGAGGCGAGCATCGCGGCGAGAATGGTCAGGGCGATCCGCCGATTCAGGGTGTCGCGGCGCAGCAGGCGGCGAATCATGCGCGGGTCACCGGGGCAGTGAACAGATAGCCGCCATTGCGCACGGTGCGGATCAGGTCCGGGCGCTTGCAATCGGGCTCGATCTTGCGCCGCAGCCGGCTGACCTGCACGTCGATGCTGCGGTCGAAGGCGTCGTGGCCCTGGCCGTGGGTCAGGTCGATCAACTGGTCGCGGGTGAGGATGCGCTGGGGGTGTTCGAGAAACACCACCAACAAATCGAACTCGCCACCGGACAGCGGGATCATGACGCCCTCCGGCGAACGCAGCTCGCGACAGGTGATATCCAGATGCCAACCGGCGAAGGCAATCACCGGGCGTGAGCGCTCGTCGGCCGCGATGACCGGCTGTCCCGCACGCCGTTGCACAGCGCGCAGGCGCGCCAGCAATTCGCGTGGGGCGAAGGGTTTGGTCAGGTAGTCGTCGGCGCCCAGTTCCAGGCCAACAATGCGGTCGCTCAGCTCGCCCATGGCCGTGAGCATGATGATAGGGATGCCGACCTGCGCCTGCACTTTCTGGCAGAGGCTGAGGCCGCCTTCGCCGGGCAACATGAGGTCGAGGATGATCGTGTCCGGCCGCTGTTGTGCGATGGCCGCCCACATGGCCTCGCCGTCGGCGGCCACGTCGACTTCATAGGCGTGCTGGACGAAGAATTTCTTCAGCAATGCCAGCACTTCCACGTCGTCATCGACGATCAGCAGTCTGCTCACGTTCACAGATTCCCAGGCCAAAAAAAGAACGCCATCTAAAACCATTCCGGCGCCGGGGTCATTTATTTCAATCGAGCAACATTCCTTCGCCACGGACACAACCCGGACATCTTTGGGCAAAACCTGTGGGGCATTCTGCACATCTCCCACTCACGAAAGACGCCTATGAAAGTTTCGAGCAGCAGGTACACCGAGCAAGCAGCAGGCGATGCGCGGCCACTGGTACTGAGCCAGCGCACCTCTTCCCCGGCTCAGGACAGCCCGATGCTGTTCCAGGAATCCTGCCTGGGGCTGAACGCGGACCTGGACCGTATCGTGCTGCGTCGCTACTTCGAACACTACAGCCCCGACGCCGGGCGCTGGGTCGAGTACGCCCACTCCATTCCCATCGCCGAGCTTGTCCACTGGATCATGACCCATGGCCAGTTGCATATCGAATCGTCACACGACACTCCAAACGAACAGGCAACCCATTGATGGCCCGTAAATGCTCACTCCTGCTACTGATGGCGGCCACCCTGAGCCTGATGGCTTGCAGCAGCAACAAGGTCGAACCCGAGCGATATACAGGCTTTCTTCATGACTACAGCCTGCTTAAAGAACAACAGAGCCCGTCGGGCCAGACCGTACTGAGTTGGATCAGCCCAGCCTTGAAGCGCGGCCGCTACAAGCAGGTCTACCTGGCGCCTAGCCAGTTTTTCCCGGCTGTTGAACCCACCGCTCAGATCCCCCAAAGCACGCTCTCCCACGTCACCGGCTACTACGACCTGGTACTGCGCTCGGAACTTGGCAAATACGTTTACCTGGCCTCAAAACCTGGCCCTGACACCCTCACAGTACGCCCTGCCATCACCCGCATCGCCACCAGCCCACAGGGACTGCGGTTGTATGAGTGGCTGCCGATCACCCTGGTCGCAGCGGGCGTGAGCGCCGCCACAGGCATACGCGATCGAGACAGTGAAATCGCCACGGAGCTGTCATTGGAAGATGGTTCGACCGGCGATGTCGTGGCGGCCATGGTGCGTAAAGGCACCGGCGCCCCCCTGGCCAATGACAAGCAAGTCATGACCGCCGACAACGTCAAGGACGTGCTCGACGGCTGGGCCCGCGACCTGGGTACGTCGTACAGTGCAGTCGCTCGATAACCCTCGCCGCGCTCAAACGTCATAATCACAGGGGCATCTGCGTGGTAATCTCCCGGCACCACGAATAGACATTGATCGTCACTTGACGATGACCAAAGCCAGGAAAGACCATGCCCAAGATTTCTCACTCAGCGCTACGCCGTAACTTCCGTGACCTGCTGGCAACGCCCCTGTGCGTTGAAACCGCCTCCGTATTCGACCCCATGTCTGCCCGCATCGCGGCCGACCTGGGGTTTGAAGTGGGAATCCTGGGCGGCTCGGTCGCCTCCCTGCAGGTGCTGGCGGCCCCCGATTTTGCGTTGATTACCCTGAGTGAGTTCGTCGAGCAAGCCACCCGCATCGGCCGTGTGGCCCAGTTGCCCTTCATCGCCGATGCCGACCACGGCTACGGCAACGCCCTGAACGTGATGCGCACCGTCGAAGAACTGGAACGTGCCGGCGTCGCAGCGCTGACCATCGAAGACACGCTCTTGCCCGCGCAATTCGGGCGTAAATCCACGGACCTGATTTCCGTCGAAGAAGGCATCGGTAAGGTCAAGGCCGCGCTGGAGGCGCGTGTCGACCCGGCGCTGTCGATCATTGCGCGCACCAATGCCGGCGTGCTGCCCACCCGCGACGTGATTGCACGGACCAAGGCCTACGAAAAGGCCGGTGCTGACGGCATCTGCATGGTCGGCGTCAAGGACTTCGACCACCTGGAGCAGATCGCGGAGAACCTCAGCGTTCCGCTGATGCTGGTGACCTACGGCAACCCACAACTGCACGACAGCGAGCGCCTGGCCAGCCTGGGCGTACGCATCGTGGTGGCCGGGCATGGCGCCTACTTCGCCGCGATCAAGGCCACTTACGACAGCCTGCGTGCCCAGCGCCAGCTGACCCACAGCACCTCGAACCTCAGTGCGACGGAATTGACCCACACCTACACCTTGCCTGAGAGCTATGTGGCGTGGGCCGAAGAGTTCATGGATGTAAAAGAGTAATCAATCACTCACGGCTCAGCCGTTGGCGCATCCCTGCGCTGGCGGCCGGGCCGGGCTGTACCACGCACTGATCCATCGCCACCCACGCACCTTCCTCCGTCGCCATCATCGGCTGCACCGGCCGGCCCGTCTCGCGTTCCACCACCTCGACACTGATGCCCTCCTCGGCGTAATGCCGATTGCCCCACGCCACCAACGCCATCAGCACCATACGAAAGTCTTCGCCTCTGGCCGTCGGCACGTATTCGTACCGTGGCGGCCGCTCGCTGTAGGCGCGGCGCTCCAGCATCCCCGCGTCTACCAAGCCATTAAGGCGGCGCGTCAGCATGTTGGGCGCGATGCCCAGGCTGCGCGAGAACTCGTCAAAACGGCGCAAGCCGTGCAAGGCGTCGCGCATGATCAGCATGCTCCACCACTCCCCTACCCGTTCAAGGCTACGGGCGATGGGGCATTCGGCACTGATGAGGGATTTGCGCTGCATAAGTATTCCTGTGTGCGAGTACAAACTTGTATGACGCCATGTTACTTTCATGATGATAGTGACGTCCATACGCTGTGTACCCTTCAAGCAACAGGAGTCGATTGAGCATGAGTAAACGTATCGTCGTGACGGGCATGGGCGCGCTGACGCCGCTGGGGTCGAGCGTGGAATCCACTTGGCAGCGCTTGCTGGACGGGCAGTCGGGCATCCGCCGGTTGCCGCAAGAGTTGATCGGTGATCTGGCGGTCAGCATCGGCGGCCAGGTGCAGAGTGTGTTGCAAGACCCCGAAGCCGGTTTTGATCCTGATCGACTGTTGGCAGCCAAGGAACAGCGCAAGATGGACCGCTTTATCCTGTTTGCCCTGGCGGCGGCGGATGAAGCCCTGAAGCAGGCCAATTGGGCCCCCAGAACACCCGAGGAGCAGGAACGCACGGCAACCATCATCGCCTCCGGCGTCGGCGGTTTCCCGGCCATTGCCGATGCGGTGCGCACCACCGACAGCAAGGGCCCGCGTCGTTTGTCGCCCTTCACCATTCCATCGTTTCTGAGCAACATGGCCGCCGGGCATGTGTCGATCAACTATGGCTTGAAAGGCCCGCTGGGTGCGCCAGTAACCGCGTGTGCCGCCGGGGTTCAGGCTATCGGCGACGCAGCGCGAATGATTCGCGCCGGGGAAGTGGACGTCGCGGTATGCGGCGGTGCCGAAGCGGCGATTCATCGCGTCAGCCTTGCCGGCTTCGCCGCAGCGCGAGCGCTGTCCAGCGATTTCAATGCCACCCCGCAGCGCGCTTCGCGACCCTTCGATCAGGCGCGCGACGGCTTTGTGATGGGCGAAGGCGCCGGCATTCTGGTAATTGAAGAACTCGAACATGCCCTGGCGCGGGGCGCGCAGCCGATTGCCGAACTCGTGGGCTATGGCACCAGTGCAGACGCCTATCACATGACCGCAGGGCCTGAAGACGGTGACGGTGCGCGCCGGGCAATGACTCAAGCGTTGCGCCAGGCGGGCATCGAGGCGTCGCAGGTGCAGTACCTGAATGCCCACGCGACCTCCACACCTGTGGGCGACAAAGGCGAGCTGGCGGCAATCAGGACGCTATTCGGTACTGGCGGTAGCCCGGCGATCAGCTCGACAAAATCCGCCACCGGCCACTTGCTCGGTGCTGCGGGGGGCATCGAAGCCGTCTTCACCGTGCTTGCCCTGCGTGACCAGATCGCGCCAATGACACTCAACCTGGAAAACCCGGACGCCCTCGCCGACGGCCTGGACATGGTGCGCGATGAGGCGCGTCCCATGCCGATTGAATATGCGCTGTCCAATGGCTTCGGCTTTGGCGGCGTGAACGCCAGCGTGCTGTTCCGACGCTGGATATAAGCCAGGGTTTGCCCCTGGGCTGAATTTCACCGACCATGGCGCCTTTCTGTTCCTGCCAACACGAGGTGCCCATGGCCAACCACGACCTGTCCTATACCCCTGACCCGGACGCCGATTCCATCTCCTCCGACGTGATCGGCTTCAACGGCATCCTGGTCTCCACCCAGATTCCCACCCATGCCGATGGCAGCCTGGAGCTGGGCGATATCACCCTGCAAAGCGAGTGCACCCTGCAAGCGCTGAAAGTCGCGCTGGAAAAAGCCGGCAGTTCCATGGACCGGGTCATGCACCTGACCATCTACCTCACCGACATGGCCGACCGTGCTGCGTTCAACGAGGTCTACAAGCGCTTTTTCGCCAAGCCCTGGCCAGTGCGGGCGGCAGTGGGCGTTGCCGCCTTGGCGGTGGAAGGTATGCGGGTGGAAGTGACGGCGATGGCTGCCAAGGCTTGAATCTGTGACGCCGTTAACGCCGATCTGATCGGAATGTCGAACGCGGTCAAAAAGGTGGGCTTGCCTGCGATAGCGGTGGTGAATGTTCCATCGCCATCGCAGCATAGGTATCTACACAACTGTGCAGTTCGCCGCAGCCCCGTAACCACGATGCGAAGCGAGCCGCTCTTGATCTTGATCTGCTTTTGATCTTAGGCGCCCCGTTAAACCACGCTGGCGGAT
>NZ_JBQEQE010000009.1:0-29277 GCF_052046095.1 Pseudomonas sp. 22072 | reverse complement strand
TAAACCACGCTGGCGGATTACGGGCACACCGAGCCTGGGCGAGGTGCCGAGTGGTGGGGCAAGAGCGTTTTGCTTACTTTTGCCTGGGCCGGCATTCCGGCTTTTCAAAAGTGAGCCGCCGTCAGGGCGGAACCCAAGGTGGCCGTTACCGCAGGAATGGATATGTACTCGGTATAACAGTGTCGCCTGTCAGGTCGTCATCGCAGGCAAGCCAGCTCCCACATTTGGAACGCGGGGCATCAGGTCGATAGAGGTCGGCTGTCAGGCCGTCTTCGCAGGCAAGCCAGCTCCCACATTTGGAACGCGAGGCATCAGGTCGATAGAGGTCGGCTGTCAGGCCGTCTTCGCAGGCAAGCCAGCTCACACATTGGGTCTTCGTTGCGTTGAGTAATGCGTTCGCTTAACGGGCTTGCATTAGGGCCGACAGCCCTGCGGTATGCCGCCCAGGCATTTCACGGCTACAATGCGCGCCTCGACCGTGACAAGCCTGACTAAAAAAACTATGTCCTTGCCCAAGCATCACCTGGAATTGCTCAGCCCTGCCCGCGATGTCGCCATTGCGCGCGAGGCTATCCTGCACGGCGCCGACGCCGTTTATATCGGCGGGCCGAGCTTTGGCGCCCGCCACAATGCGTGTAACGAGGTGAGCGATATCGCTCAACTGGTGGAATTCGCCCGACGTTACCACGCCCGCGTCTTCACCACCATCAACACCATCCTGCATGACAACGAGCTGGAACCTGCGCGCAAGCTGATCCATCAGCTCTACGATGCCGGTGTGGATGCGTTGATCGTGCAAGACCTCGGCGTGATGGAGCTGGATATTCCGCCGATCGAGCTGCACGCCAGCACCCAGACCGACATCCGCACCCTGGGCCGGGCCAGGTTTCTCGACAAGGCCGGTTTCTCGCAGTTGGTACTGGCCCGCGAGCTGAACCTGCAAGAGATCCGCGCCATTGCCGACGAGACCGATGCCGCCATCGAGTTCTTTATCCACGGCGCCCTGTGCGTAGCGTTCTCCGGGCAGTGCAATATCTCCCACGCGCAAAATGGCCGCAGCGCCAACCGTGGCGACTGCTCCCAGGCCTGCCGCCTGCCCTACACCCTGAAAGATGACCAGGGCCGCGTGGTGGCCTTTGAAAAGCATCTGCTGTCGATGAAAGACAACAACCAGAGCGCCAACCTGCGTGCCCTGGTCGAAGCGGGCGTGCGTTCGTTCAAGATCGAAGGCCGCTACAAAGACATGGGCTATGTGAAGAACATCACCGCCTACTACCGCCAGCGCCTCGATGAGATCCTCGAAGACCGCCCGGACCTGGCCCGCGCTTCCAGCGGCCGTACCGCGCATTTCTTCCTGCCCGACCCGGAAAAAACCTTCCACCGTGGCAGCACCGATTACTTTGTCAGCGACCGCAAGATCGACATCGGTGCCTTTGACACCCCGACCTTTACCGGCCTGCCCGTGGGCACCGTGGAAAAAGCCGGCAAGCGCGACTTGCAGGTGGTCACCCATGAGCCACTGTCCAACGGCGACGGCCTCAATGTGCTGATCAAGCGTGAAGTGGTGGGTTTTCGCGCCAATATCGCCGAGCCCAAGGGTGAGTTCGAGGAAGACGGTGAGAAGCGCTACCGCTACCGCGTCGAGCCCAACGAAATGCCGGCTGGCCTGCATCAACTGCGTCCGCATCACCCGCTCAATCGCAACCTGGACCACAACTGGCAACAGGCCCTGCTCAAGACCTCGGCCGAGCGCCGTATCGGTTTGTCATGGGTCGCGCGCCTGCGTGAAGAGCAGCTGCAAATCACCGCGACCAGCGAAGAAGGCATCAGCGCCAGTGTCACCCTGCCCGGCCCGTTTGGCGTGGCCAACAAACCGGAACAGGCGCTGGACACCCTGCGCGACCTGCTCGGCCAGCTCGGCACCACCGAGTACCACGCCACCCGTATCGAACTGGATGCGCCGCAAGCGTTCTTCATCCCCAACTCGCAGCTCAAGGCGTTACGCCGTGAAGTGATCGAAGCACTGACCGCCGCACGCGTCGCCGCACATCCGCGGGGTGGGCGCAAGGCTGAAACTTCGCCGCCGCCGGTGTATCCCGAGGCGCACTTGTCGTTCCTGGCCAACGTCTACAACCAGAAGGCCCGGGACTTCTACCACCGTCACGGCGTGAAGCTGATCGATGCGGCCTTCGAAGCCCACGAAGAAACCGGCGAAGTGCCGGTGATGATCACCAAGCACTGCCTGCGTTTCTCGTTCAACCTGTGCCCTAAACAGGCCAAGGGCGTGACCGGAGTGAAGACCAAGGTGGCACCCATGCAATTGATCCACGGTGACGAAGTGCTGACCCTGAAGTTCGACTGCAAACCCTGCGAAATGCATGTGGTGGGCAAGATCAAGGGGCATATCCTCGGTCTGCCGCAGCCTGGCAGTGCGGTGGAGCATTTCAACCCGGAAAACCTTATCTACCAGGGCACGCACTAACCCTCACCTGTAGGAGCGAGCTTGCTCGCGAAGAACGAGAGAACGCCGCGTTTCAACCCTGATACGCGGCGTCATCGTTAACCTTCTTCGCGAGCAAGCTCGCGCCTACCGAGGTTGCGGGGCCACCACCAGCCCCGCTGCAACCCTGCCGCTGCCAACAGAATCGCCGCCACGCCCAGCCATTGCAGCCACCCCAGGCGATGCCCGAACGCAATCCAATCCACAAAGATCGCCGCAATCGGGTAGATGAACGACAGTGCGCCGGTAATGGCCGTCGGCAGTTTCTGGATCGCGCCATACAGCAGTACATACATCAAACCTGTGTGCACCACCCCCAAGGTGACCAAGGCCGCCCACGTCGTGGTGGATGCTGGCAGGCCATTCCAGGGCACCAGTGGCGCCAGCAATAGCGCGCCAGTCGTCACCTGGATCAATGCCATCAAATGCGGCGGTACTTCCTTGAGGCGCTTGATGATCAACGCCGCGACCGCATACAAAAATGCCGCACCCAGGGCCAGCGCGATGCCAACCAGGTAATCTCCTCCACCCGTTTGCTCGCCATGGGCGGTGACAATCGCCAACATGCCCAGGAACGCCACGCTCAACCATGCCAATTTCTGCACGGTGATTTTTTCACCGAGAAACACCGCCGCCAGCATCACCAGGATAAACGGCTGCACGTTGTACACCGCGGTGCTGATAGCGATGGAGGCACGGGAATAGGATTCGAACAGCAGCAACCAGTTGCCGACAATGGCCACGCCGCTGAGCACGGCCAGCCCCAGTTTTGCCCAACTGAGCAGGTCCAGGCGCAGGTAACCCAGCCAGGCGCACACCAGTACCAGCGTCAGCGCACCGATCACGCAGCGCCAGAACACCACCTCGATCACCGACACGCCAGACACCAGCACAAACCAGCCAATGCTGCCCGAGATCAGCATGGCGGCGACCATTTCCCACGACCCACGACGGATGGATGAATCCATGATTGAGGCTCCTCAAGTGAGGCTCCAGTATGGCAATCTGTTGGCGACGGCTACAGCGACTAAAAAAGGCAAAAGCCCGAAATCACCTTTTCTTATTAGGCACAGACCATGATCGACACCATCGACCAGCAACTGATCGCCGCTTTGATGGACGACTCGCGGTTGTCCCTCAAAGCCCTGGCAGGCATCACCGGGCTGTCTTCACCCAGCGTCAGCGAACGCCTGCGCCGCCTGGAAGAACGCGGCGTGCTGACCCACTACACCGTCGACATAGACCCCAAGCACTTCGGCTACCTGCTGCAGGCCATCGTGCGCATCCGCCCCCTGCCCGGCAAATTGCAGGAAGTGGAGCGCCAGATCCAGGCGATCCCCGAGTTCACAGAGTGCGACAAGGTTACCGGGGACGACTGCTTCATCGCACGCCTGCATGTACGCACCATGGAGCACCTCGACACGCTGCTGGACCGGCTGAATACCTATGCCGAAACCAACACCGCTATCGTCAAGAAAACCCCGGTGAAACGGCGTTTGCCGCCGTTGGCTGACTAAATGGGTTGTTCAGGTACTCATGCCCAGTGCACGGTGCGCTCACTGGTCAGCTTTTCCACAAACCCCACAATCCGCCGACAGGCCTGCGCCAGGCGCTCTTCGCCCAGGGTAAAGGACAGTCGAACGAACCCCTGGGCCGGCTCGCCGAAGGCTGCTGCGTCCAGCACCGACACGCCTGCTTCACGAAACAGGCGCCAGGCAAAATCCAGCGACCCCAGCCCCGTACCGCGCACATCCACCAGCACGAACATGCCCGCTTGCGGCGCCTGCACCCGGATGCCTGGGCAGGTGCTCAAGGCGGTCACTACCAGGTCACGTCGGCGTCGGTAGGTCTCCCGCATACCTTCAGTGACTTCATCGTGGGCCAACACCGCGGCGGTCGCCGCCTCCATCACGAAGCCGGGCAAGCCGTACATCATGCTCAACAGCAGGGTTTCGGCGTGCTGCACCATTTGCACTGGAGCGATGAGCCAGCCGATACGCCAGCCGGTCATGGCGTGGGATTTGGACAAGCTGCCGATCACAATGCAGCGCTGCGCCATGCCCGGTAATGCCGCGAGGCTGTGGTATTGACCGTCGAACACCAGGCTTTCGTAGACCTCATCCACCACCACCCACAGATCATGGGCGATGGCCAAGTCGGCAATGGCTTGCAGCTCCTGCAGGTCAAGCACCACCCCAGTGGGGTTGTTCGGATTGGAAAAGAATATCGCCCGGGTACGCGGGGTGATCGCGGCGGCGAGCAAGGACGGATTCAGGCGAAAGCCAGCCTCAGCACTGCAGGGCACCCGCACCAGAGTGGCGCCGCTGGCCTTGAGCGTGGCTTCGTAGGTGACATACATCGGGTCGAGCACCAGCACTTCGTCGCCGGCCTGCAACAGGCACAGCGAACTGATGAACAGCGCGTTCTGCGCACCGGGCACGATGATCACGTTGTCGGCGGCCAACGGCCGGGCAAGGGTTCGGCTGTAACGGGCGGCGATCGCCTCGCGCAGTGCGGGGCGACCGGCGATCTCGGTGTAGTGAGAATCTCCCGCGTGCAAGGCATTGACGGCGGCGTCGGTGATAAAGGGCGGCGTGGCGAAATCCGGGTCGCCGACGCTGAGGATGATGACGTCTTCGCCCTGGCTGGCGGCGTCGAACGCGGCGTGGTGGATGTCCCAGGCGGCAACGCCCTGCCCTGCAATGCGCTCAACGAAGGGAGAAAACTTCATGCCAGAGCCTCTGGTAAAAGAAGAAAGACGCAGATCCGTAGATGCGCGAGCGACAAGCGGCCAACTTAGTGCATGGCAAACCTTCGTTCAATGGCTAAATAGGGCCTTGTCCCCATGGCAGGCAATCACATTGAACCCCCTTCCGGTCGCCGTTCTCAAAGCTGCATAGACCACGGCCCTGGAACACGCACAATGACTTTCATTCTATGGTTGGCCGTATTGGGCGCCGTACTGCTTACCCTGGCCCTCACCTCCTCATACTTGCGCTGGATGCCGGTCACCACCTCGGCGGTGTGCCTGTTGCTGGGTATCGCCATCGGCCCTCTGGGTGTGGACCTGCTGCATCTGGACATCAAGGGCTCGGCGCGCTGGATGGAGCACCTGACCGAAGTGGCAGTGCTGTTTTCGCTGTTTGTCAGCGGCCTGAAATTGCGCCTGCCGCTCAAGCATCGCACCTGGCGCATCGCCTTCGGCCTGGCCGGCCCGGTCATGCTGTTGACCATCCTCGGCACCGGGCTGTTGCTGCATTACCTGCTTGATCTGTCGTGGGGGGTGTCTCTGCTGGTGGGCGCGATCCTGGCGCCGACCGACCCGGTGCTGGCGGGCCTGGTTCAGGTCAACAATGCCCAGGACTACGACGCGCTGCGCTTCGGTCTGTCAGGCGAAGCGGGGCTGAACGATGGCAGCGCCTTCCCGTTTGTGATCTTCGGCCTGCTGTTCATGCAACACGGCGGCTTCGATGGCGACTGGGTCGGCGGTTGGGTGCTGAAAAACCTGGTATGGGCGGTGCCGGTCGGGCTATTGATCGGCTACTGGATGGGCCGAGGTATTGGCCGGGTGACGTTGCGCCTGCGCCTGATCAATGCCGACAGCACCCTCTCGCCCAATGATTACCTGACACTGGCATTGATCGCCCTTGCCTATGTGACCGCCGAAGCCGTGGGCGGCTATGGCTTCCTGTCGGTATTCGCGGCGGGCCTGGGGTTGCGCCAGGCCGAGGTGAAGTCCACCGGCAACGCCCAGACACCCGCCGAGCACCTGGCGCAACCGGTGGTGGGCCACCTTGAAATCGAGCCCGAGCAAGCCTTGCATGGTGACGTCAGCCAGTTGAAGGACACCCAGATCGCGGCAGGCGTGATGATGGGCGACATGCTGGCCTTCGGCAGCCTGGTGGAGCGGGCCATGGAGGTGTTCCTGGTGACAGTCTTGGGCATCGTGCTGGTCAGCCACTGGGAGTGGGCCGCGTTGGCGGTGGCACCGTTGCTGTTTTGTGTGATTCGCCCCGCCAGTGTATTCGCCATGCCTTGGGGCCGCCTGTTGGACCGGCGGCAACGCAGCCTGGTCAGTTGGTTCGGCATTCGTGGGATCGGCAGCATTTACTACCTGTTCTATGCGCTCAACCACGGGCTGGTGGGCACCAGCAGTGCGGTGGCGGTCAACCTGACGTTGTCGGTCATCGCGTTGAGCATCCTGGCCCACGGGTTGAGTACCCAGCCCATGCTGGCGTGGTATGAGCGTCAGGCTGCGCAAAAAAATTGAATCCTGCACCGCGCCGGGGTTTCAAACAGTCAGGACCCACAGTGCGAGTCAACTAATGAAAAACATCGCCCAACGATTGCTTGAGGAACGCCAACGCCTGGGATATTCGCAGCAATACCTGGCGCAGGCAGGCGGCGTGACCACACGCGAGCAACGTCAATATGAACTGGGCGAAGACCTGCCCCATGCCAACTACCTGGCAGCTTTGGCCGAGCATGGGGTGGATGTGGTGTATGTGATCACTGGCAAGCGCAGCACAGTGGTCAATATCAGCCGCGATCAGGCGCAGACGCTGATCGATAACCGCGTGGTGGGCCAGGAGGTGTCGCTGGACGGCGGGGCCGAGGAAGACGTCTACTTCAAGCTCAGCAATCCCTCGGGCCCGCCGCCGGATCAGTCCTGATTTTCAGTGTTGCCAACGTCCGCCGCTTCATCCAGGTCGTTCAGCGGTACCTCGGCATCGTCCATCAGCGAACCCGGGTCTTCGTTGCCCGGGTCGTTGAGTTCATCGTCCAGTTCTTTTGACATGTGCGTCTCCTCTAACCGCCTTGGGTATCGATATCGGCATCGGTTTCAGGCTTGTGCTCACGCTCAGGCCTGAAGTCTGGACTGTAGTCGTTTTCCTTGGCCTTTGGGTCGCTCGCAGGCGTTGGATCCTTGGGCGCTTCGGCGGCAGTGCCAGGGGCCGGCTCGCCGCCGTCGATGGCGGGGTCGTTGCGATTGTTAGTCTGTGGATCGTTAGATTGGGTCATGAGGCACCTCTCTGCAGGCCGGTGAAAAATCTGTACCGCATAGAGCTAAGGCGTCACGGCCACGGCTGAAGTTCCGTCCGCGTGGTCAGCGCAGTGGATTGTCCACCTGGATATAAAACGCATAGATGCCCAACACCAGCCAGAACACCATGAACAACCACGGCGCACGCATGGAAAACAACAACGACTTGCGATAGCCCTTGTGGCTCGACTCCACCTCGGAAAACAGCGGCGATTCATCGTAGGCCATGCCCATCACCGGCTCGCTGCGCAGCAATTCGCTTTGCTTGTAGTGCCAGTGGTCGATAATTTCATACGCCGCACGGATACCGGGCCAGGCATTCAGCGAACTGAGAATACCCAGCGAGACCAGGAAGATCGGCACCACCAGCGTGAACAGCTTGCCCCATTCCGGGTTGAGGTTGCCCATGCCGGAGACAAAGGCAATCACCAGGAAGGATTGCGCGGTCAGGTAGGCGTCGGTGCGGTTGGCCAGGATGCTGGTTTCGTACTGGATCTCGCGCCGGTAAAAGTCGAGGCGGTCCTTGGGCGAGCCGAAAATCTTTGCGTTGTGTTCGCTGTGGTCGTTCAGGGCCGCTTCCGGAGTGTGGGGGGAGATGATTCTGGACACGACGGTGCTCCACAAGGTGACGAAACTCCTTAGAAGAATCGGGGCTCGGTGAAGTTCAAGTGGGTTGCTGCACCAATCTGAAACACGCCGCGCCCCATTGTGGTGAGCCCCCTCCTGTGGCGAGCGAGCTTGCTCGCGCTGGAGCGCAGCGCTCCCGCCTTTATTGGGGCCNGCCACAGGTTATTGATGCCTAGTTCGCATTCCGGCACAGGCATTGCTTTATCCATTCACCACCCGGAAAACAGGAGCATACGTTACCCCCCGACCCAGAGCCGCCCCCATAAGAAAGTAAGGACCAGGCCTGTTGGCACCTTCAGCCACGGGCTCATAAAAACATGCGTTTTTTTAAGCGGCAGTGCCACCCAAAGCCACACTGGGCACTGACAAGGTACTGGAATGGCTCGATCTTTCTTTGATGAAATGAATGACGCAAACGGCGTATGCCGTGCGCACTATCAGGACTTCTCTCGCTGGCTGGCCAATACGCCGCCAGAACTGCTGGCCCAGCGTCGCCGTGAAGCGGACTTGCTGTTCCATCGCGCCGGGATCACCTTCACCCTGTATGGCGACGAACAAGACACCGAACGCCTGATTCCCTTCGACATCATTCCCCGCAGCATCCCCGCCAGTGAATGGAGCCTGATCGAGCGTGGCTGCATCCAGCGGGTCAATGCACTGAACATGTTTCTCGCCGACATCTACCACGACCAACGCATCATCAAGGCCGGGATCATTCCGGCAGAACAGGTGCTGGGCAACGAGGGCTATCAGAAGGCGATGGTCGGCCTGGACCTGCACCGCGACATTTACTCGCACATCTCCGGTGTCGACCTAGTGCGCGACGGCGACGGTACCTACTACGTGCTGGAAGACAACCTGCGCACCCCCAGCGGCGTGAGCTACATGCTCGAAGACCGCAAGATGATGATGCGGCTGTTCCCGGAAGTCTTCGCCAAGCAGCGCATTGCGCCGGTGGATCATTACCCTAACCTGCTGCTCAAGACGTTGAAGAGTTCCAGCCGCCTGGACAATCCCAACGTGGTCGTCCTGACTCCAGGGCGCTTCAACAGCGCCTTCTTCGAACACGCGTTCCTTGCCCGGGAAATGGGCGTGGAGCTGGTGGAAGGTGCCGATCTGTTCGTGCACGATCTCAAGGTGTTCATGCGCACCACCGACGGCCCCAAGCCCGTGGACGTGATCTACCGGCGCATTGACGACGCCTTCCTCGACCCCCAGGCGTTCAACCCCGAGTCGATGCTCGGCGTGCCGGGGCTGGTAGCGGCTTACTGCGCCGGCAATGTGGTACTGGCCAACGCTATCGGCACCGGGGTGGCTGACGACAAGTCGATCTATCCCTATGTACCGGCGATGATCCGCTTCTACCTGGACGAGGAACCGATCCTGCAAAACGTGCCGACCTTCCAATGCCGCAAGCCCGATGAACTGTCCCATGTGCTGGCCAACCTCGAACAGTTGGTGGTCAAGGAAACCCAGGGCTCCGGCGGCTACGGCATGCTGGTGGGCCCGGCGTCGACGGCCGCCGAGATCGAAGACTTCCGCCAGCGCATCAAGGCCCGTCCCCATGCCTACATCGCCCAACCCACCCTGAGCCTGTCCACCTGCCCGACCTTCGTCGAAAACGGCATTGCGCCCCGGCATATCGACCTGCGCCCATTCGTACTCTCGGGCAAGGAAACCCGCCTGGTGCCCGGCGGCTTGACCCGCGTGGCGCTGAAGGAAGGCTCGCTGGTCGTCAACTCGTCGCAAGGCGGCGGAACCAAGGACACCTGGGTGGTGGAGGGCTGAGTATGTTGAGTAGAACCGCTGCAGATCTGTATTGGATGTCCCGCTACCTGGAGCGCGCCGAGAACCTGGCACGCATGCTGGAAGTCAGTTATTCGCTGTCCTTGATGCCCCAGGCCGGGCGCAGCGATGGTCTGGATGAGTTGGCGATGTCGTTGCTCAGCAGCGGCACCCTGGACAGTTACCTCGAACGCCACCACACCCTGGATGCCGAGCGCATGCTGCACTTCTTCGCCCTCGACGAAGAAAACCCGGCGAGCATCTACAACTGCCTGCGCGCCGCCCGGGGCAATGCCCACGCCGTGCGCGGACGCATCACCGCCGACATGTGGGAAAACCTCAATGCCACCTGGCTGGAAATGCGCAGCATTGCCGCCGGCGGCCTGGCGCGACATGGCATCAGCCACTTCTGTGACTGGGTCAAACAACGTTCGCACCTGTTTCGCGGCGCCACCTCCGGGACGATCATGCGCAATGACGCCTATCGCTTCATCCGCCTCGGCACCTTTGTCGAGCGCGCCGACAACACCCTGCGCCTGCTGGATGCACGCTACGAGATGTTCGGCGAAGAGTCCGAAGAAGTCAGCGACCTGTCGGCCCGCGGCTATTACCAGTGGAGCGCCCTGCTCCGCGCGTTGTCGTCATTCGAGGCGTATACCGAGCTGTATCCCAATGCCTTGAATGCCCGCTCGGTGTCGGAACTGCTGCTGTTGCGCAGTGACGTGCCGCGCTCGCTGCATGCGTGTATCGAGGAGTTGAGCCATATTCTCGCGGATCTGCCGGGTAGTTATGGGCGCACTGCGCAGCGCTTGGCTGCCGAGTTTGAAGCGCGGCTGCGGTATACGGGGATTGATGAGATTCTGGAGGATGGGTTGCATAGCCGGTTGACGGAGTTTATTGAGGGCGTGCGGGAGTTGGCGGGGGCGGTGCAGAGTTCGTATTTGGAAGTGATCTGAAACCTGTCTTGGGATTTGAAATGCAGGCAGCTTTCTATATAAAAAGCCCGCACCCCAAGCCCACGTCACGCAACTTCAAGACAAGCCAAATTAAACCCTGCGAATTCTAATATTATCAACAAAAAATTTCATACCGGACATCGTTCTGCTTAGAATCAAAACCCGTAAAGGGTAAACATTAGAGCTCTCTGGCGGCACAAACTCAACCACAAGCTTTTTCCAATAATGATTAACTTGGATATCTTCCATTGCAATTCGATTGTTGCCAGAGAAAATTAACGCTATCCCATAATATTTATCGGACTGATCAACAGCAAGATCAGAACTAAACTCGTATTTCTGGCCAGCAGAAAACTGGTTGCCCGTATAAATCTTCTCCAGTCCAAATTCAGCCGAGACCCCGGAGTTAACTAGCCACAGATAGTAACCTCCAGCTTGAGCACTAAATCCATAAATCCCGGCGTTGACAGCACGCCAACCGTTAAGCGTTTTATCATCAAACGTAGTAAATTCGATCTCAATTGGGAGAGGTTTGTTGATGACTTTGTACTCCACTATCGGAAAGCTGATGGCCAGGGTTTCATCCTTGCTTGTGCTGACCGCTGCCTTGAGCTCCATCTGCAGCTTGCTGCCATCACCCAATCCATTCAAATAACTACGAGCAATCCCTGGTTCGATTTTTCCGTTAGCGATCCAGGTCGGATTGACAGCTGCACTGCCCGCCCCGTTGTACACCGTCAGCGAATGATCATCGCCCTTGTTCGTTTTCCCCAGCAGCCTCAACCAGACGGGGTTAGGCGCAGTGATAAACGGCCAGACACCAATATGCCCTGTGGCATTGCCGGTAAACGTAGTCAAGTCCAGTACTTGAGTCGCCGCGTTAGCCTGATTGATCTTGAGCACGGTTTTGGCCAACTCAGCCTGGGGTATCGGCGTTACCGTTACCCTTAACACCTTCGACGGCCAACCCACATCATTCCGTGTGACGTCATATTCAAGTGTCAAGGTTCTGTTAGCGTTACCGATATTCGCCGCAAAAGCCAAAGAGGCAATATCAAATTCCACGCTGCCCGCCGCCGCGCTCCCCGGTTTTCCGAGTATTGCTGGCGAACCGATACCCGCTGTACCGACCATTTTGGGTTGAATGAAATCAGTATCGGCCATGCCGGTATAGCTGACCACCAGCTTGCTGCCTTGCAACACATTCATGGGTGCCAACGTGGCCGTTTCCGGGCCGGTGATACTGGCGTGGCGCAACACCGGTACCGGCAAATCCACCAAGCCACGACTGATCAGCAGGTCAGTGATTGCTGAGTAACGTTTCTTGCCGTCGCGCTCCAAGGTATAAAAAGCCGAAACCCATTCATCTTCGTTGGGCCCGATATATTTGTACGGCACCGGGAAGACAGCGACTTGCCCATCCGTGTCTACGTTGAATGGAATAGGCGGCGCGGAAACGCGGCTATACCAATACAGCGTCAACCCATCCCCGGCCTGGGTCTCGCTGAAGGGCGCCTTGACGTTGGCCCCGTTGACGACGTCGTCCGGATCCAATTGATTGCCTTGGGCCTTTTCCACCTCGGGGGCCGGCATGTCCCGTGTAGGCTCCCCCACTTGATACACCTGGCGCAGAGACTCCTGAGGCTGTTCGCTTCCTCGAGTAGCGCTATAAAGCACTTCGATCTGGCGCCCATCAAAGCGCGCGAGCTCGGTGCCGGATACATCAAAAGTCATTTCCTCGCCAGGGAATATCTCGCCGACGGCTCGGCCGGCAATATAGTCGACCGTACCCTCGGCGTCGGCGGCCAAGATGATCACTTGCAGCCTGTCGGAGCTGGCCCAACTGGTTTGCGCCGGGAAGCGGATGGTAATCAGCGGCAAGTCCGGCTTGAGAACGCCACCCAAGGCCTGGTCCACTGTCGGCGCAGGCCATCTGACTATCTCCCCGATGACCGAGAGGTAGAGATTGTGTGAACGCTTGTCGGGCACGCCGGCGCTGGCACCTGTCAACTCGTAATACACCACCGCGCTGCCTTGGGCGATTGCATGCACCAAGTGGTTTTCGATCTTGAAGGTATAACCCTTCCCACCTGCCAGGGGCCGATCTTCAAAATGGGAAACCGAGCCCCCTTGGTGATTCTTCCCATTCCAGTAAAAGAAAATCTGACTGTAGGCCCTTGCATCCGCCGCTGAAACTGCCAGGCCGACTTCAACGTCCCGGGTGCCTAATACTTCCAGGTCAATTTCTCGATCAGTCTCAGGAAACTGGACCCAGGCCGCGCCCAGGCGATCGGTTTCCAGGTACACCGAAACCAACGCAGTTGTCGACCAGAGCGCCCAGGGATCGGGCATATTTCCGGTGGGGCCTTGAACTTGAAACGCGACCGGCAGCAACTCACTGTCCCCGGCATCCTGGATGGCTTCATAGCCCACAAAGCAAACAATGTCCCGGCCGACTTCATCCGGCTGGATCAACCGCTCGATGCGAACCGACCCCCAGACGACGATGAGCAGGTCATAGGCAGCCATGTTCGACCAGTGCCTGCAGATTATCTCCACGCCGAGCTTGGCCCGCTCATCATTGACCCCCTCAAGCCTTACACCCTCCGGTAATTCCAAGATCAGGTTCTGATTACCGGGTGCCGGGTTGAGGTCTTCTCCGCCGGGATGTTGCAGGTTGACGCGTAGACGCAAGGGAGCGGTCTGGGAATTATCGTCACTGCCGCGAATAACCAGCACCTGCACCGGGTCAGCCCAGGACTCGCGAATACTGTCGAACGGCACAGTGAAGGGGATGCGGGTCAAGTGCTCATCGCCTTCGCGAATCAGGTTGAAGGCAACCGGACTACCGGGCCCCCAGTACAACTCGAACAACGTTCCTTCGGGTGTCCCATCTGGCCTATCGATATGCACCACCAAGGGCCGCATGGTATGCGACACGCCGATGCCGCCATCAGCGTTCTCGATATCGCCCTCGATGGGCGGGTGCATCAGCGGGATGTCCACCACTGGCAGGTTGGGAGTTAGGGAAGGACGGCGATAAAGATGCCTGGCCATGTTGCCTCCTCGATTTCACGCAGCCCCATCGACATGGGCACCATCTGGGTAAATCAGACACCTGAATGCACTGCCCTGGCTACTGTCAGAATTCACAGGTAGCGACAGACGGCCGCGTGTCTGCGTAATGACACCGCAATTGAAAAAAGTGCCGCAACACCACTCGTCGTAACCTGTGAACTTTGACAGTAGCCAGCGCTGAATCACGAGTGTTTGATAACGCCAAGGCATAGGTGGTTAAGCCGCGATGCGCCGACCTAACGACTCGCTCAGGAGAACGAAAATGAGCAACGAAAGCGCCAAGATCTCCTCGCCGGACCAACCGAGGCAGCTTCCGCGCTTGTTGATTCCGGGCCTCACAAACCAAGTCGACGGCTACGACGGGGGCATTCCGGCCTGGTTAATCGCGGCAGGCCTGAGCGTCAGAGTGGACAACACTTGGGTTGCCAGCATCGACGATATCGTCAGTATCGTCTCGATGCCTGATATGACGTTGCTGGCCATCAAGCAGGTAGCTCCTGGAGAAGAGCATCACAACAGTTATTTCTTTTCCATTCCCGCAGAAAAGCTTCCCGACGGAGAGATGCGCCTGGGATACGTGGTGAATTACAAAGGGAGCCAGGACGACTACGAGGTCTCTTATCCGCTGAGTGTGCTGATCAAAACGCAACTGCCCGCCGGTGAAGATGTTGAACCGATCGAACCGGGCCACTCGGAACTGGCGTTCACGCTCTCGACTCTCACGGTATTCCCACCCGATGCCACAAAAGGCGTCAATGCCATCATTGAGCCTTACCCGAATATGCATGCTGAAGACCGCATCCACTTCCAATGGGGCGGCCTGACCATCGTGCAAAAGGTCGCGGGTGTGGGCCAGCCGACGCTGATCGTCATCAATTACGCCCAGATTGCCAGCGCCGGCGATAGTGAGAACCTGCTAACCGGTTTCTACGTCGTAGACCTTGTCGGCAATGCATCGGCCCTCAGGTCCGGATACCGGCAAGTGCGTGTAGAGCTTACCAGTGCGCAATGGGACGGGCCTTTCATCCAGTCTGACGACCCGCTGGGGTATATCGACATTGAAAAACTCGCCGGTGGCAACCTGACCGTCGGTATGTATACCCCGGCACGCGTCGGCAGGGCTGGCGACTGGTATGTCATCACCTTCAAAGCCTACCCGCCTTTGGGCGGCGAGGTGGTGCATCGGCGCATAGTCACCATCAGCAGGGCCGGTACCGTGACGTATCACGAGGTGCCTTACAGCAAGGTCCGTGCTGCCGCTGGAGGACGAGTGGAATTGAGCTACGAATTGATTCGGGCAGACGACCTGGTCAATCAAACATCGAAGAAAACCTTCGCTGAAGTGTTGGGGACGGTGGTACGGCTGGAGGCGCCCTACTTCGAAAAATACCCTGAAGATATCGTTCACATCGAAACAGAACTCGTGGTGACGCTCCCCTGGTATGCCTGGCGCACCTCCCACGACAGGCTGACGTTGATCCTGCGCTTTGTGAAGTCACTCAATGAAATCATCTTGTATAGCGTGACGAAACCGGTGGGGTCATTTTGGGGCGATGGTCAGCCGATTCAGTGGGTCATCAGAGGCGCAGACATCGAACAATTCGCAGGCTACGCCCCAGACCTTTACTTCGTGTACGAGTCCACTTCCGAATCCCCTTCCGTCAAAGCGCGGTCCACTGACCTGAACGAGTCAGTGCGACGGCGCGTGCAGATACTGTCCGGTTCTTGACTAATGTGCTTGAGTACGACCGTTCGTCTAAACCTGTCAATTTTGACAGTAGCCAAGTTCTTCTTCACAGGTGTTTGATATCTACACGCTCAGGAACAGCATCCTGTAATGCTCGCCTACGTCCTACCCGGAGAACGCCATGTCTAGTAAAAACAGCAAGCCGGCTACCACTAACAGCAAAAAGGTGTCGTCGATAAAACCCAAGTTTCTTGACACCCCGCGGATTCCAGGGATGTCCCCAGCGTTTAAAGGCTATGACGGTGGTATCGCGCAGTGGTTGTTGGCCGGAGGATTGACCGTTGCAGTGGATAAAAACTGGTCGGCCAAGCCCAAGGATAAGATCCAAGTGCTGTCCATTGCCGGAGGGGTGAAGGTCCTTGCCGAGAAAACCCTGTTGCCTGGAGAAGAACAGCGAAACAGTTTTTCATTCGCTATCTCGGACAATGACCTGCCTGAGGGCGATGTGATACTGCAGTACAAGGTGCTGTATGAGGGCGGACCGGATAATGATGCCTCCTATCCACTGACATTAATGGTCAAGAGAAGCATGCCGGCGGGCCGCGACATGGATGAGATGGAATCAGGTCATTCTGCCCTCAACTTCACGCTGTCTGACTTAGAGATCCGAGAAATACAGGCCGGTCGAGGTGTCACTATTACCTTTGATCCTTACCCGAACATGCATGAGTTGGATGTGATTGAGGCCCAATTCGGCAACTATTTTCCGCCGCGTCAGCAAGTGACGGGGGTAGGCCTGCGGACCGAGATAAAACTCAACCGCGATCAAATTGTCGCCGTCGGAAACGGCACTAACCGTTTAGTGAGTTTTCAAGTCGTCGACGCAGTGCGCAACGTGTCCACTCCCCGCTCAAGAAATATTCCGGTGCTGGTGGATATTGGTACCGCGAATTTGGAAGCACCTATCTTCGTGCAACAGCAGTTCCCCGGTGTCATCGATCTTGAATCACTCGCCGGCGAGGACCTGCATATGCAGCTTTTCACCTACCCGTGGGAGGGGCCTGTAGGACACACGTATTTTGCCACTTACCGGGGTTACCCTAAGTTGGGGGGCGTGGTGCTGCACGAGGAATACGTTCCGATTACAGCGGCTGGCAGGCCCCATGACTTCCATATACCTAATGACAAAGTGCGAGCCTGCGCCGGCGGCAAGGTCGAGGTCAGCTTTATCTTGCTCAAGGGGCTCGACAGGGTGGGTTACTCGAAGTTTGCCTCTGCAGCGGTGCAGGATGCCCTTGTCCGGCTACAGCCGCCGATTTTTTTGCGCTACCCCTCTCATGTGGTCAACCCAATTCCCATCAATGGCGCCGCCGTGGAGATCCCGTGGTACGCCTGGCGCCAACCCACCGACAAGCTTATGTTGATCATGCGTTATGAGGTGCCGGGCAGCCACGACCTTATCATTTACGATGACCCCTTCACGGTCGGCCAGGTGCCCGAGGGGGTGCCGATCAGACGCCTGATTCCGTATGACGGGCTGTTGAAATTCAATGGCACGACGCCGGACCTTTACTACGTTTATGAATCCGCAAACATTCTGGCCAGCAGCAGGGACCTGAACGAATCGATACGTCAGCCAGTGCAGATTGGGGCGCCGGTAGTCAAGTAAAAACTGCTGCCCTCCCGAAAACCTTGCCCTGGAGATAGAGCAATGACCGGCAAAACGATAAAAGAGACAGGCACCCCCCTCGAAGACTACGATCTGGGCCCAGTCTTGATCAGCGGTATAACGCCTCCCGTCGAAGGGGATACCGAGTCCGACGGTGCCCTCGGCGCGCGACACGTCGAACATGACCTGGAGGTGCTGCTCCTGGGGTTTCCCGATCAGGTATTGGACACCGAGATCTACCTGATCTGGAACAACCCTCATGCGCCCGTGGACTATCTCATCATCCAACCGGAGAACCAGGGCAATCGGTTTTTCAGCTTGATGGTGGATAAGGAACAGATCCTGCCGGAATGGGCCGAAGTCTATTGCCTCATCAGGCGCCCCAGCGGCAACACGTCCAAAACCAAGCCGCTCAAGCTCAGGGTAAAACGCAACCGCCCTGGCGATCCCGACCAGCACTCTGAAAGCGGTCATCGAGGCCTGGTATTTTATCTGCCGCCCGACCTGGAAGCCGGTAGCCACGTAGACATGGCCAGGGCGGAACGCGGTGTGACGCTTGAGATTCAGCCCTGGGAATATATGGCTGAGTGGGATACCTGCCGTATTGCCTGGGGCTCAAAGATTGTCGAAAAAGTGGTGACGGCCAGCGAAGTGGGGCGTGAATTTGAGATGACGTTATCCCTTGAGGATATCCTCGAAAACCCCCACTACGTGAACATGCCGGTGGCCATGCAGATCAGGGATGTGGGCGGTAACTACCCTGCTGATCCCAATTCAGCCTCGAATTGGTCGGAGAAGAAGCGCGTCGAGGTCAACCTCGGCTTGTTACGCCCGCGCCCACCCTTCCTGGAGCAGGCCGGGGAGGACGTGAACCTTGACGAGTTGGGAGCCGCAGACCAGACAGTCCAGGTGTTTGTCGATAACGATTTTTTTGAGCGGGGCGATACAATCGCGTTTGAGTGGGAGGGGCGCGATGTTCAAAATGTGCCCTTTTTCCACTCGGAGGAAAGATCTGTCGTACTGACCAATGTTATCGAAGAGTTCGACATCCCGAATGAATGGGTGCGTGCGGTCGCGATGGGTACGGTGATCATGTACTACAGCCTTTACAAGCACCGGGACGACAAATGGCTGCCATCGAGAAAAGTGCGTGTCACGGTTACAGGTAACGTTCCCGAATGGCCTGCACCGTGCATTGTCGAAGCCCCCGGTGGAGAGCTGGAGCCAACGTCCATTGCCACGATGAAGTTCAACGTACAGGATGGCTGGACCACCGCAACCAAACTGCGCATTGTGTGGGCAGCCCATTCGGTTAACTTTACAGAAGAGTTTTATCTAGATCCTTTTCCGGTTGACCGAGTAGTTTCGTTTACCGTGCCAAACGATCAAGTCAGACGTTTCAACACGTTGCCTGTCGAAGTGTATTACGAGCGTATCGACCTAAAGCCCGAGCGTCAATCATCACGCCTGCAACTGCAAGTGGGTGAGCCTGCAAGAACATTACCTCTCCCAGTTGTCGATAAAGCATGGGGAAACTATCTGATCTTAAATGATATTGACACGGAAGAAATCGTGGTGACGCTACCAATCACTGACAGCTTGGTAGACGACCTCATTGTTCTGGATTGGCAGGGGAGTATCTCCGGTACATCTGTGTCTGTCAAAGTAGCGCCTGAGCAGGCTGGAAAGTCCATTAACATACCCATAACGCGCAACTACGCCAGTGAGAACCTGGATCACTCAGTCAGAATTAAATACAGTTTGGCCAGGGCCAATGTCCCTAGAAGGTTCTCACAGATTTATGTGCTGCACATTCGTTCAGCGCATGACCACATCACCAACTTCCACAATAGCGACTTGAATGGCTGGGTGTTCGGGTCGGCCGTCAACGACAGGCGTGACCGGGGTTTCAGAAAATATGCGGACTTTACAACCTACTTCAACAATACATTCACAAATAACAGCGATGGCGTAATTTTCAGCCAGGTTTTTGGAAATCTACGCATCAACAGAGAATATGAATTTAGCATAACAGCCAAACGCGTCTATGGTCTCTATAGCTTACCGCGTATCTCCTTAAGTTCTTCACAAGGTCAATTGGTAGCGCCGTTCAATTTAACCTCTGCATATACCTTCCACACCTTTTCGGGACGACTGACTGTTAACCGTTCGACACTAACGCTTTATATCAACAGTCATGAGTCGAGTGGTGTCGGTAACGACTACGAATTCAAGGAAATCCGCTTCAGGCTAGTTTAAAAAGTCCGCCGCCTATCCGAACGGGATACTTCGCAAAGGAATTACCACCATGTCCAAGCTCATTATCGATGCCCCCTCGCCCACTGCGAAATTGGGCGAACTTTACATTCCAGAACTCTATCCAGCAGCACCTGGCGATACCGAGATTGACGGTAATCTGGGACTCAGAAATATCGAAACACCGCAGCTTGTCTACGTTAAGAAAGGGGCCCATACATATCCCGGACAGCTGTTCGAACTGTTTAGCAACGACCAAGTAATTCCAATTGCTCACACCTTTGTCATGCCCGCTGACGTCCAGAGTGAATGGCTGCCGATTCTCCTGCCCGAGGGCAGTATCAAGCCTAAATGGCTAGACCCGCTCGTATGCCGTATCAACCATACCGGCGTATCAACCCACCCTCTGCGCTTGCGGGTCAATCTCGATATACCGGCAGGCAATGATCCGGATCCCGGTAAACCGGGACACCAAGGGCTGGTTATTTACCTGCCTGACGATGTGCTGGTTAACGGTGTCAGCGAAGAGCGAGCCCGCGAAGGGATCGAAATCACGCTCATGCCTTACCTTCACATGGCGGAAGGTGACTGCATCCGGCTGTGCTGGGGGGATCAGCAGATCACTTATTCCGTGAGCGTCACAGACCTCGGCCGCGAGATACACCTTGTGGTGCCTTACGCGAAAATCATGGCCGCCCGCGACGCCATAGGGCTGAACGTGCGGCTGCAAGTACGTGGGCCAACGGGTAACTTTACCGAGCCCGCCGCACGTTGGTCGGCGCCCAGCGAAGTGCTTGTGTATGCCCAGCGGGACATTTTGAGAGAGCCTTTTACAGAGGTTGACCCGCAAACCGGGGTAATTGATCTGGATAAGTTGCAGGGCAAACCGCTGATCGCTTCTGTGTTTGCCTCACCCGATTATTTCGAGCGACAAGACACCTTGGAGTTCTTTTTCACGGCAACCAACGCCCAAGGGGAGCTATCCACCCATAGTAAAAAACAAACAGTGGACAGGACCAACCGTATTTTTGACTTCGAGGTCCCCTATGCATTTATGGCGAACCTGATCCATGGCCACGCCAAACTCCATTACGTACTGCACAAATACGTCCAGCCAATGGAGATGTATTCGCAAGCAGCCTATGTGAGTATCGAAGGCGCGGATGTGGAGTGGCCTGCGCCGTACCTGAACGAGGCTATGCCCTTTGCCGACACACGAGCTACCGAAGTCGACATCTATGTCTACGTGCCTTATCAAGCCGCCTGGAGACCGCAAGACCTGATCACCCTGGTCTGGGTATTACCTGACCCTGAAGGCACCGTGGAATACCGCTCTAGCTGTTATGCCGGCACACGCCCGGAGCACGGCGCCATTGAGTTCGTACTACCGGCAGAGCAGATCAAGCGGTTCGAGGGCCGCCCTTCGCAGATGTACTACGAAGCCAACAACAGTGAGGGGGTCTCGCTGGGGGTCTCAGCGCGCAAGCCCCTGCAAGTAGGTGAGAGGTGGGCCCCCATGGCGGCCCCCGTCGTCGACAAGGTCATCGGGCATCAACTTGACCCGGACCTGATAGGTGACGGTGTCTGGGTGACTATCCCTTCCCCTCCAGTAGGCCGGGAGGTTCGCTTGCACTGGTACGGCCCGAGTAACCGCGTTGAAATGCTCAAGTACATAGAAACCCCTGGCGATGTACGGATCAAAGTACCCGCCCACTATGTGCTGGAAGACCTCAACCGCCTCGTAAAAGTCTATTGGCAAGTCAGCCTGAACGGGACTGCGCACCGCTATTCCAAAGTCGTCACACTGCGGATTGCGCGTCGCGGCATAGATGGCTGTGAAAACAGTTAGCAGGTGTGATCATCACGCTCAACGCTGAAGTGTGTACCTCGATTGGCAACGCTCTCTCAACCGTGGAGAACTTCATAATGCCTCGTGCTTCTGAAAAAAAAGCTGGCGGTTCAACTACGGGTGACCAACCTGAGTTGTTTATCCAGAATCTGGGCAGGCCTATCGCTGAAGATACTGTGCCGGATGCGTGCATTGGCCTGAGGCACGTCGAATATGACCTCACCCTCCAACTTTTTCGATCCCCTCAGCAAACGTTCGCGCTGGACACCGTGCTGTATCTGTACTGGAACGGCCCGACACCGGAGGATTACCTGGTCATCGACGACAGCAACGTGAATGACCTGGTTTATCTCCTTACGATGCGAAAAGAGAGCATTCTGCCGGCAATGGCCAAGGTGTATTGCACGGTGGAAGAGCCTGCTGCCGACCCCGTCGACTCCAATAGCCTCATATTGCGGATCAAACTCAACCGCCCCGGTGAACGCGACCCGAATTCGGACGTTCCCGGACATCAAGGACTGGTAGTTTTTTTACCTGAGGATATCGAAGCGGGTGCCGTGGTCGATCGTGAGAGGGCTATATCGGGGGTCATTCTGGAGGTCCAGCCTTACGAGAATATGGAAGTGTATGACACGTGCCGATTTGCCTGGGGCAAAGAACTCTTCACCCATGTGGTCACCCGCGAGGAGGTTAACAGGGGCTTCCAGATCACGGTTCCCACCCAGGTCATCCTCGATGCCGGCAGCGACCCTTACCTGAAAATGGCGATGCAAGTCATCGACGCCGTTGGCAATTATCCAATCTATGACCCTGAGTCGGACGCCAATTGGTCGCCGACCCAGACGGTGGCGGTTGACCTTGGAACCCGACCACTGGAGGCGCCTTTTATTGAACAACCAGGCGAGATCGTTGACTTGAAAAAGCTGGGCGATAAGCCGCAGAAGGTCCTGCTGTTTCTTCACCCCGAGGTCTTCGGTAAAGGTGATCGCGTACTCCTGGACTGGGCGGGTCGAGACGCGGAGAACATCCCGGTGCCCTACCGCGAGGAGAAAGTGGTCGAACGCACCAATAGTTTCATGGCATTCAATATCCCCAATGAAAGGCTCAAGGCGCTGGGAGGCGGTATTTCGTTCTTGTCTTGTAGCCTGCAAAAGGCGAGAACCGATGACTGGCGGGTCTCGAAGAAGGTTCGACTGAACATACGCGGTGCCGCCAGCCCATGGCGTGCGCCTCAGGTTCTGGAGGCCTCGGCAGGCTATCTGGACCCCACTCTCGCCCAGGTGACAGTGTCCATGATAGCGCCCGATGGATGGGATGCTTCGGTCCCAATACGCCTGGTGTGGGTAGGCCGCTCGACGATCTACACCCAGGAATACACGCTGCTCACCCTCCCTGAGGATCGTATCCTGGTGTTCAGGATCGAAGGTAAGCAGATCAGGCGTTTTAATCACCAACTCACCGAGCTGTACTACGAACGTGCCGATCATGCCTCTGGCCGTGCGTCGCAACGTTTGCGATTACAGGTCGGTGAGCCGCTCGGACGATTGCCAAAGGCGCGAGTTGAAGGCTCGACGGTTGAGCACCAAGTGAGCGTCGTACTGCCGTTCACCGAAACAGTGCCCGGCGATATCCTGACCTTGCAATGGATGAGCAGCCACGTCAGGACCTCGGTGCCCACAACATTGACTCCAGAAACAGCCGGCCTGGCACTGTCTATTCCGATTTCAGTGAAAAACCTCAAGCATGGCGAGATCGTAAAGGTGTTCTACAGCCTTAACCGTAGCGGCCAACCCACTCGGTATTCGGAGCTGCTGGTATGGATAAAGAGCCAATAAAGACGAGTGTCAATGCGCGGGCGTCCACCAGCGCGGCAACAACTGCCGCACCCGCTGCTCCCCAAACCGATCATCAATCAACATCACCACCCCTCGATCCTGTTGGCTGCGAATCACCCTCCCCGCCGCCTGCACGACTTTTTGAATACCCGGGTACAGATACGTGTAGTCGTACCCCGCGCCGAAAATCGCGCCCATGCGCAGTTTCATCTGCTCGTTCACCGGGTTGAGCTGGGGCAAGCCCAGGGTGGCGATAAACGCGCCGATCAAGCGCGTGCCGGGCAAGTCAATGCCTTCGCCGAACGCTCCGCCCAGTACCGCAAAGCCGATGCCCTGGCTATGCGGGGTGAACTGGTCGAGAAAGGCCTGGCGCTCGGCCTCGGCCATACCTCGGGATTGCAGCCACAGCGCAATCTGTGGGTGTCGCTCAGCCAGTAGCTGCGCGACCTGTTGCAGGTAATCGAAGCTGGAGAAAAACGCCAAATAGTTACCCGGTTGCGCGGCGAACTGCTGGGCGATCAATGCCACGATGGGTTCCAGCGATGCCTGGCGATGCACGAACCGCGTGGAGATCCGCTCAACGATGCTCACCTGCAACTGCTCGGCCTTGAACGGTGATTCAACGTCGACCCAGGCGGTGTTCGCTGGCAGGCCCAGCAAATCGGCGTAATAGTGCCGTGGGCTCAAGGTCGCGGAAAACAACACACTGCTGCGCGCAGCCGTAAGCCTGGGCCGGATGAACTCGGCCGGTACCACGTTGCGCAGGCACAGGGTCGAGCTGCTGCGCTTGGCGGTGAACGAGCGCTTAGTGATATCGAAAATAAAGTGCTCGTTAAACAGCTCCGCCACTTTGGCCCATTGCAGCGCGTCGAAGTAGAAGGCTTGCAGGTCACCGGTGAGGGCATCGGGGTGATCGTTGAAGTAATCGCCCATGGCGCTGGTGCACAGGCTCAGGGCCTGGAGCAGTTTGTCGGGTTTGGCGGCGTAGGCCTGATAAGGCGCCAGTTGATCCTTGTGCAACGCGTTCCACTCACGGTTGAGGCGCTGCAAGGGTTTTTTCAGCGCTTCGGGTGCACTGTCACGCACGGTCCTAAGGCTGTATTGATCCAGGCTGGCGCTGTACATCGAGCGGGCTCGCTCGACCAGGTTGTGGGCTTCATCCACCAGCACCGAGACCTGCCATTGGTTGAGCTGGGCGAGGCCGAACAGCATCGCGCCAAAGTCGAAGTAATAGTTGTAGTCGGCGACGATCAGGTCGCTCCAGCGCGCCATTTCCTGGCTCAAATAGTACGGGCAAACCTGATGAGCCAGCGCCACGTTGCGCAGGCTGCGTTGATCGAGCAGGCGCACCTGGGACGCGGCCTGGCGGGCAGCAGGCAGGCGGTCGTAAAAGCCCTTGGCCAACGGGCAGGAGTCGCCATGGCAGGCTTTGTCCAGGTGTTCGCATGCCTTGTCCCGAGCCACCAGTTCAAGCACACGCAATGGCAGATCGGGACTGCTGTCGTACAACACCTGCGCAGCATCCAGGGCCAGCTTGCGCCCGGGCGTCTTGGCGGTGAGGAAAAACACCTTGTCCAGTTGCTGCGGCGCCAAGGCCTTGAGCTGCGGAAAGATAGTGCCGATGGTCTTGCCAATGCCGGTGGGCGCTTGGGCCATCAGGCACCGGCCGGTACTCACCGCTTTGTAGACCGACTCGGCCAAGGTGCGCTGCCCGGAACGGAAGTCGGCATGGGGGAATGCCAGGCTCTGCGCGCCAGCGTTGCGTGCCTCGCGATGCTGCATTTCTTGCCGGGCCCAGTCCAGGAACAGCGCGCATTGTTGGTTGAAGAACTGCTCAAGGCCTGGCGCATCGAATCGCTGGTTGAGCACGGTTTCGCCTTCGCCGACGATATCGAAGTACACCAGCGCCAGGTCGATCTCACTGAGCCCGAGCTTCTGGCACATCAGCCAGCCATACACTTTGACCTGGGCCCAATGCAGCTGCCGATGGTTGGCGGGTTGGGCAGCGAGGTCGCCGCGGTAGGTCTTCACCTCTTCGAGGCGGTTGCTGTCCGGGTCATAGCCGTCCGCCCTGCCCCGTACTTTGAGTTGCTGGTACTCGCCTTCAAGCGCCACTTCATTCTGGTAGTGCGCATTGCGCCGTGACGCTACCGTGCGATGGCCGACGATGCCTTCCTGGGCGCTGGGCGACGGCGTAAAGCGCAGGTCGAGGTCACCGACCTTGGCCGTGAACTCACACAGCGCCCGCACGGCCACGCTGTAACTCAAGCGGGTTGCTCCGCCCAGCGCACGTAACAGACGGTGACTGGCATCTGGTGCTCGCCGCAGAATTGCAGCCAACGCAACTGGTTGTCTTGCAGGCGGTCGCCGGGGCCTTTGACCTCGATCATGCGATAGGTATTTTGTGCGGGCCAGAACTGGATAAGGTCCGGCATCCCGGCCCGGTTGGCACGGATATCCTGCAACAGGCGCGTAAACCAATGGCGCAAGTGTTCGGCGGGCAGGCAGGCCAGGGCTTGCTCCAGCAGTTCTTCGCTGAGCAGGTTCCAGAACACAAAAGGCGACTGAATGCCCCATTTTTCCAAGTAGCGCTGGCGGATGCTGGCCTTGTAGCGACCATCCTTCAGTTGTGCAAAGCACGCGGCAAACAAAGCTTCTCGACGTTGATAAAAGTCCTCGCTGTGCAAATCCGCCGGCCCACGCTGGAACGGGTGGAAGAACGCCCCCGGCAGCGGGGCGAAAATCGCCTCCCAGCACAGCAAGCCGAACAGCGAATTGATCAGGCCATTCTCGACGTAATGCACGGGCGCATCCGGTTCGCTCAGGTGCGCCAGCACACTGGATTCCACCGACAGCAGCGGTTCCTGCATCAGTGCCAGGTCCAGGCGCGCCACCGCTTGGGGCTTGGCCCTGGGCAGCGCCGGCCCGCCAAGTTTGCGCCGCAGGCGCGGCACTACCCTTAGCAGCTGTTGGTGTTCGGCGGCGCTGTGTGGGGCCTGTTGTGCCTCGGTCGCCAGGGCCATGGCTTGGGCGTAATCCTCCTGGCGCTCCAGTACGCGAATCAGCCGCGCCCGGGCACCGGGGTGCGTGCAACCGCGGTAAATCTGTTCGGCCAGCGCCAGCTCGGCGCAGCGTTCGCAATACTGGCCAATCTGGAACAACAGCTTGGCGCGGCGCTTTTCCAGCCAGGGGTTGTCGGTACACAACGTGGCGACCTGCGCCAACACCGTATCCAGCGCTTCACCGGCTTCAAAGGCCTGCTGGCACTGGTGCAGGAACAGGAACCCATGCACGTCGTCCCGGCTGCGTAACCCACGCGACTCGGCGCAGAACTCGACTTTTTCATAGGTGTAGATGCCCAGGTCTGCCAGCACGAATTCCGACCAGTCCTGGTGCAGATTGCCGAAGAACATCAGGCGCAGGCGATCACACAACTCCATTACCGTCAGGCTGTAGAGCGCGTCGTCTACGTCGGGGCACCACTGGGCAAAGCTGCGCGACTCGGTAAATTGCGCGGCCAAAGGTTCAAGCCAATCGGCCTTGTTACCCTTGGGTTGATCGATCCAGGGCTTGAAGGCGCCGAGCAATTCACTCTTTTGCAGCAGCGCGAACAGGGTGGCAAACGGCAGCGGGCTTTGATCCTCCACCCATCCCAGCTCACGCAATGGCCCCGCCGCCGCATGGGGGCAACCGATTTCCAGGTAATGGAGTTTAGTGGCGCGAAAATGCACGCCCTTGCGCATCACCATGCGCACCAACAACGCCTGGGAGGCCTGGGGCAACCTGTCAAATTGCTGAATGAATTGCTGTTCGTGCGCATCGAGCAAATCGGCGTAGCGTTGCCCCAACCAAACCAGCACTTGGCGGAAGTTATGCAGGTAATACAAGGGGTCTTCGAGGGGGTTGGCCATGGTGCAATGCAATCAAATACTGGTTATGCATACAGAGTGCCGGGGCAAAGCCGTTGTTGCAATCAGTAATAGATAAATGGCGCCTGCAACTTTTTGCAAAAAAACAATCTGATGAGTGGGTTGATCGCGTAATATTTATGGCCCCGCAAGCAGACGCTGCGGGACTTTTCAGGGTTAAAGGTAAGGGTTATGAACATGAAGAATTTGGGTCTGCCACTGGTTGCACTCACTTTTCTGGTATTGGCCGGTTGCTCCACGCAAACCGTGGTGACCTTGCAGAACGGCACGCAGTATTTGACCAAGGACACGCCCAACGCCAAGACCGCCGACGGCTTCTACGAGTTCACCGATATTGCCGGCAAGCGTATTCGTATCAAGGCCGATGATGTGGCCACGGTGCGTAAGGAAAAATGATCATCTAGCAAAACCCATCAAATGTGGGAGCTGGCTTGCCTGCGATAGCGATTTTTCAGTCACCGCATGGCTGTCTCGACCGCGCCATCGCAGGCAAGCCAGCTCCCACACCGAATGCGTTAGCTGATGACTATCCCCTCCCCCGACAGACTGCTCACACCCACCAGCGTCACCGAATCCGTACCAAAGCCAATGACGGTATCCCCGCCCACCACCTTGATGTGATCGCGGTAATCATTGCTGCCCGCCACGTCGTTGAACACCAGCTTGTCCGTCGCCTGGTAGCCGATCACCCGGTCATTGCCAAACTGCCCGCTGAACAAAAACGTGTTGTGCCCGCTGCTGTCGCGGATGGTGTCATTGCCCTTGCCACCTTCGATAAAGTCCGCGCCCCTGCCGCCTTTGATCAAGTCGTCGCCGTCGCTGCCGATGATGAAGGTATTGCCCTTGTGCGCCTCGGCATTGCGGTTGAGGTCTTGCACCCAGGTGGTGGCCCGTGCCGGGTCGGACAGGTTGGCGACGATCACCGTGGAGTCGCGGGTCATCTGTTCGTAGAACCCCGAGTCGAGGATACGGGTCATGCCGTCACCGTAACCGGTGGGCAAGTGCGAAACCCAAGTGGGCAGGTTGAGGATGGAAAACGGCAGGACGTTCCACAGGGATGAGGCGTAGTGATCGTTGAAACTGACAATGTTGTCGGTGCTCGATTCGTGGGCCTTGTCGTGCACGCCCAGGGACGACAGGTTGAATGACGAGCCATCCAGGGCTCGGAATACTGGATCGTTTTCATAACCGACGTTAAGCACCTTGTCGCCGGCGCTCTGGGTCGGCGATGCGTAGGCCACGTAGTTGGAGTCCTTATAGAACCCCGACCAGGTACTGTCGCTCAAGTCGGCCATGCTGTTGACCGCCAGGCCGCCCAGGCTGTGGCCGCTGACCACTACGTCATTGCCGCCCAGGCCCTGGGCAGTGGCGTAGTCCGCCACGTTCTTGAGCAAGCCGCCAAAGGCCTCCCCCGCGTAGTTCTTGGCATAATCCTTGGGCCCGAAGGCGGCGAGCAGGTCGCTGATCACATCGCCGATGGAGTCAGTGATCACGCTTTCCCGAGGCCCTGAAGTGCCGCGGAAACTGATGCCGATTTCCAGCAGCTTGCCAGCGTCATCGTACTTGCCCAGCACCTCGGCCTGCGCCGTGCCGTAGCCGAATTTTTCGCCAAAGTAGGTGCCGCGTGCATCGACCTTGCCGCTGTAGCCCAGGGTGCTGGCGCTGATGGGCGTCCAGCCGGCTGCTTGCACCGCCTCAAGGGCGGCTTTTTCCGAGTCGGGGTTCCAGGGGATGCCGGGGATGACCCCTTGGGCATTGCTGCCGCCAATCAGCGCGCTGACCAGGGTGGCCGGTAACCCCAGCCCGAGGCCATTGTTCTGGTAGCCGACGGCAAAGCCGTTATCCAGGTTGTGGTAGGAATACAGCGTGATCGCCATGGCATCGGCGAACAACGCCTTGGAGTCCTCGGTACCGAGGTTTTTATAGTCAAAGATACCCATTGGTAGTGCCTCTCTGTTGTTGGATTTGTAGAGAAAGCCAAAACACCTGTTATCCGTTACCACCTGTAGGAGCGAGCTTGTGTGGCGAGGGAGCTTGCTCCCGCTGGGCTGCGCAGCGGCCC
>NZ_JBQEQE010000008.1:210021-248724 GCF_052046095.1 Pseudomonas sp. 22072 | reverse complement strand
ATGCACGCGGCGCCCTCAGGTTCTTCGCGAGCAAGCTCGCTCCTAAAAGGGGGCGCAAAAAAAACGCCGATGATCATTCGATCATCGGCGTTTTTCATGAAGCCGCTAAAGCATCACGGACGATAGAGAATCGCCGAGCCCCACGACAGCCCCACACCAAAACCGCTGATTGCCACGCGCTTCCAGGCGGCGTCCATCACGTGCTTTTCCAGCAGCAACGGAATGCTCGATGACACAGTATTGCCGGTCTCGACCATGTCCTTGATGAACTTGTCCACCGGCGCTTCTTCAAAGCGACGCGCCACGGCGTCGACGATGGCCGCGCTGCCCTGGTGAATGCAGAACGCATCAATGTCATCTGCCTTGAGGTCCGACTCATTGAGCAGCTCGTGCAAGTGTGCCGGCACCTTGAGCAAGGCGAAGTTGAACACCTGGCGGCCGTTCATGAAGAACACACCATCGCTGACCTTCAAGTGCGGCGCGCCGGAACCGTCGGTACCGAACTTGGATTTGCCCAGCAACCACGGCGCGTCCTCGCCCATCCAGGTGGCGGTGGCGGCATCACCGAACAGCATGGTGGTGTTGCGGTCTTCCGGGTCGACGATCTTGGAATACGGGTCGGCGGTGATCAGCAGGCCGTTTTTCAGGCCGGCGGCTTCCATGAAGCCTTTCATCGCGTAGATGCCGTACACGTAGCCGGAGCAGCCCAGGGAAATATCGAAAGCGGCAACGTGAGTCGGCAGGCCCAATTTGTCCTGGACGATGGCGGCGGTGTGGGGCAAGCCCTCTTCATCGCCGTTCTGGGTGACGACGATCAGCGCGTCGATGGACTCGCGCTTCAAATCCGGGTTGTTGGCAAACAATGCATTGACTGCTTCGACGCACAGGTCGGAAGTCTCCTGTGCAGCTTCCTTGCGCGGCAGGAACGCCGAACCGATCTTGCCGATGATGAACTCTTCATCCTTGGCGAATTTGGCACCCTGGGCGTAGTTATCGATCCCGTCTGCCGGCACGTAACTGGCGATGCTTTTTATGCCAATCATTGTGGCTTCCCAATACTAAATAGCTGGAGAACACCCCTCGGACTACGCCGGGAGTGCTGACAATAAAGGGGATAACCCCATGAAAATCTCGCTGAAAGCCGCCCGATAAAGGCCCTGTGACGACTTATCCTTTTCACACGATACAGTGAAGATGCGCTTTATGACTCACAGGTCACTCAATTTTGCGCGCTTTGTGCAAAAACCGGCAACATTTCCAGGCCAGAAACGACAACGGCCTCCCCTGTCGCCAGGGGAGGCCGTTGTTCATTGCGACGATTACATGCGACTGAACAGGTTCAGTTGGGAGATTTTAACGAACGCCAGTTGCGAGGCCTGCAACATGGTTTGCTGCAACGTGAGGTTGATCGCCGCTTCGCCCATGTCAATGTTCGCCAGATCGCTCATGGTGCTTTTGTTTGCAGTGCCGATACTGATGTTTTCCGCCGACTGGATATCCAGTGCAGCTTCGCGGGCCCCGATGGAACCGCGCACGTTGTCGACCTGGGCCCGTGAATTGGCAAAATTACTGATGGAAGCGTCGAGCGCATCCTTGAGCTTGACCATCGCAGCCGGGTTGCCGTCGGCCGGTTGCTCCAGCGCCTTGCGCAGTTGGCTCAGGGTATCCAGCGCATTCTGGGTCTTGGCAGTGCTGGCAGCGACCGCAAACTGATCGCCGGCTTGCGGTGTGCCGCTGACATCAAAGGTCACGCCTGCTGCCGTCACGGTCGTACCGCCACCGGTGTCGCCGGTGGCGATCGCTTTGCTGTCGGCACTGTAGGGCTGGGCATAGACTTCATACGCCGTGCCACTGGTGAACTTGATCACCGCCCCGCTGTTAGCCGGGAACGTACTGGCATAGGTGGCCGGGTTGCTCACCTGCGCATTCGTCAGCTGCGCAGTGGAGGCATTACTGGGCGTGCGCGAAACACTGAAGGTGTCGGGCTTGGCAGCCAGGCTGAACGAACGGTCCTTGACCAGCGCATCGGCATCCGGCCCCGTCGCCATATCCTTGAGATCCACCGCAATATCAAAATTCACGCCGCGCAGGCTCACGGTGGAGCCGCCTTCCTTGGTGGAGTCAAAGGTGCCGTTGCCAGAGATTTCCGACGTGACGTCATTGCCGTTCTTGTCGGAGACCTTGTACTGGGTGCTGCTGGTAAAGGTCAGCTTGTAAGGCTCGCCATCGGCGAATTTATTCGTGTAGTCCGAGCCTGAAGTCACCAGGCCGGCCGACACAGAGACTTTATGATCATTAGGCACTGGCGCCGTCGCCGGCGGCACGATTGCAGGTGCGATCCAGGTCGCCTGGGTGCGGCCCGAGTTAACGGCACCGTCCATGATGCTCTTGCCGGTGTCACCGGCACTGACTCTCAGGGAATCGGAAACCTGCAGGCTCAGCGGCGTTTCATCACCCTGATAGGTGTAGGTGCCGTCGCTGTTACGGCTATAGGGCGGCGTCGAGGTCTTGGAGCCGGAAAACAGATAGTTGCCCGAGGAATCCTTGCTGTTAAGCAAGCCCAGCACCTGGTCTTCAAGCGCACCGATCTGGCCGGCAATCGACTTGCGGTCGGCATCGCTGCGCGAACCGCCCGCTTCAATGGCCAAGGTACTGGCCGCCTGCAGCGCCTCGTTGATTGCCCCCAATACGCTTTCCTCGTTGGTCAACGAGTTCTTCAAACTGGTGATATTGCCGTTGAACTGCCCGAGCATGTCCTTCTGCTGTTGCAGCAACAACAACCTCGCCGCCGCCACCGGGTCATCCGCTGCGGTCTGCACGCGCACACCGGAACTGGCCTGCTCCTGGGCCTTCACCACGCTGGAATAGTTGTCCGTGTACTTGGCGGCACTGGTTTCAAAATACTGTGCAGTGGAAATACGCATCGTCCCAGACTCCCTTAAAGACTATTGATCAGCGTGCTGAAGGTTTCTTGCGCAGCCTTGATGATCTGCGACGAGGCGGTGTAGTACTGCTGGAATTTGATCATGTCGCCCGCCTCTTCATCGAGGTTGACCTGGGACACGGAGTTGCGCGCATCCTGGTTGGCCTTGAGCAAGGCGCCCGTGGCCGTGGTGTCGGTATTGGCCGACGCGGCCTTGGCCCCGACGGTCGACACCAGGCGACTGTTGGCCGCCACCAGGCTCACTCCGCCGCCACTGCCATCGGACAGGCCGACGGTAGCTTTGGTTTGCAGGTCGAGCAACGCCTGGGCGTTACGGTTATCCGACTTGCCCGAGGCGTTGAAGGAAAACGTGGTGCTGTCGCCAGCGGCGGGCGACCCGGCGACCGTGGTATCGAACTTGAAGCTTTTGGCCGGCACCAGCAGCGTGCCGTTGGCATCCCGCATCGGTACATCGACCGTGATTTTGTTGCCTTGGCCCGGCACGATGGTGCCGGTGCCAATCGGGTTGCCCTGGGCATCGTTGAGCGTGTAGCCCTGGGTGCCGTCGGCGGCCGGCTTGCCGAATACCATCTTCACTGGCATCGAGTGCTCAATGCCGGTACGCAGTTGCGCGGTGTCGGCGCCGCCATGAATATCGATAGGCAGGGTCAGGGTCGGCGGTGTAAAGGTGCCGGTACCCTGGTTGGTCTTGCTGCCCTCGCCCAGCAATGGCCCGGCGAACGCGATTTTATTGGCGTCCGTCAAAGTCGTGCCGATGTTGGTCGCACCGCTGGCGGTAGGGCTGACTTTGAAACTATCGCCCGCCGCCATCGGCCCCTTGCCATCCAACGCCAGGGTGAACCCATCGATCACCGGCGGTGGCGCGGTATTGGTGTCGAACGCGCCCATGGCCTTGCCGTCGGAACGCACCAACGTGTAGTTGTTGCCGCTGGTAAAGGTCACTTTGTAGTCGTAGGTCGACAGCTTGCTGGTGTCCGCAATGGTCACATTCAAATTGCCGGAGCCGGTGCTGTTGCCCAGCGCGCCCTGACTGCGCTGGGCGATGGCCGCCGCGCTGTTGATGTCCTTGAACAGCGATGAGCCGAAGTCACCGTTCAAGTCCAGGCCCTGCCCCAGTTGGCTGTTGATGGTATCGGCTGTCGCCAGGGCAATACGCCCCAAGTCATTGATGGCCGGCATCAGGGCATCACTGCGATAACGCAACAGGCCGCCGATGCTGCCCCCACTGAGCACGTTGCCCAAGTCGATCGCCGTACCGCCGCCGGCATTGAGCGCAATGGTGTACTGGCTTGGGTCGCTAGCGCTCGGCACTGCCGAGAGGGTGTTGGACCGGTCGCCCAATACCAGGGATTGGCCCGTGCCGGTGCTGACGCTGAACACACCATTCTGTTCACTGGTGGTCACACCCACCAGTTCATTGAGCGAGCGCACCGCCTCGTTACGGGCATCCAGCAGGTTGGCCGGGGCGCTGTTGCTTGAGCCCTGGGCCTGGGTGATCTGCTTGTTGAGCGAAGCAATCGAGGAGGTCAACTGGTTGACCTGGTCACTCATGGTGCTCAACTGGCCATTGATCGACTCTTTCTGTTGAGTCAATTGGCTGGAGATGGCGTTGAAACGGTTACTCAGGGTCTGGGCGCTGGTCAGCAGCACTTGCCGGGCAGACACGTCGCTGGGGTTGGCCGCGGAGGTCTGCACAGCGGCAAAAAACGCGCTGAGCACCGAAGACATGCCGGTTGTCTTGTCCGACAAAGTCTTGTCGATAGCGCTGGCCTGGCTGGAATAAGCCTTGGCATCGTTATTGAGCGCCGTGCTGTTCTGGTAGGCCGCGTCCAGGAACTCGTTATAGACCCGACGCACATCCGCCAGCGTGGTGCCGCTGCCAATGTACACACCGCCGTACGGGTTGTTGGCACTCGCATTCTGCGTGGTCTGCTGGCGCGAATAACCCGAGGTGTTGGCGTTGGCGATGTTATTACTCAAGACCGACAACGATCCTTGAGCGGCATTGAGCCCTGACATCCCGATACTGAGCAAACTCATGGTTCAGACCTTATAAATGTGTGGTTGCGCCAGCGGCAGCGTAGTTCTGGTAACTGTTCATGTTTTTTGCGATCTGCGAAATCTTGCTGGCGTAATCCGGGTCGGTTGCATAACCGGCTTTTTGCAACTCGCGTACAAACTGTTCCGGGTTGTCGGCTGATTTCACAACTTCTTTATAGCGATCATGGCTTTGCAGCAGGGTCACGAGGTCGTGGAAGCTGTCTTGGTAGGAGCTGTAGGAACGGAATTGCGCCGTTTCCTTGACCATCGCCCCATCGCGAAACTCGCTGGTGATCGCCCGGGCCTGACCGCCCTGCCAGCTCTGCCCGGCCTTGATGCCAAACAGGTTGTGGCTGCTGCTGCCGTCCTCGGCGCGCATGACTGATTTGCCCCAACCGGTTTCCAGTGCCGCCTGGGCCACCAGGTACTTGGGGTCGATACCAATCCGTGCGGCAGCGGCCTTGGCCATCGGCAACATGGTGGCGACAAATTCATCCTGGGAGCTGAAGGCTTTCTTGGCCGGCGCCAGCGGTGGCTGGGCAATGGCGCGGCCATACACCTGCATGCGCCCGCTCGGCACGGCAAAGCTACGCGTGCTGCTGTTGATGACCGTGTCGTCGGCAGCGCTGTTACGCAGGGGCGCGGATTTGGCTTCGACCGGAGCGTTCGGCACGATACCCGCCAGCAGGCGGTCGGCCAGCTTGCTGGGCAAGGCGATACGACGCTGGTTCATCAGTTCCATGTCGTTGGCATGGGTGCTGGCGCCCTCAGGCACGGCCACGCGATACGCCCACAAAGGCCGCTGGCCATTGGAGCGGCCCAACGGGCCTTCGGCCTGGGTACCGGCGGCAATCTCGGTCGGCACATCGACTTTCTTCACCGGCGCATCCGCCGCCGGGCCTTGCAAGGTGGCAGCCTGAGCCTCCACCGGCTTGTTCTTCTGCATCTGGCGCATCAGCACATCGGCCAGGCCGATACCGCCACCTTCGCGGGACATCGACACCGCCAGTTGCTGGTCGTACATTTCCTGGTATTGCTTGGCGGCCGGGGTGTTCAGCGGGTTGTCCTTGCCCAGGGCCTCGGTGGCCGAACGCATGGACTTGAGCATCTCGTTCAAAAACAGCGACTCGAATTCCTGCGCCACTTTGCGCAGGTTGCCTTCGCTGTTTTTGTCGTCACCGACCTTGAGCTGGTTAAGCCGATTCAGGTCGGAGTAAGACCCCGAGTCCGCCGTGCTGCTGATACCGCTCTTGCGCATATCCATGGCCATGGCCTCAGATCACGATCAGGTCGGCTTGCAACGCGCCGGCCTGCTTCAAAGCTTCGAGGATCGCCATCAAGTCGCCGGGCGCAGCGCCCACCTGGTTCACCGCACGGACAATCTCGTCCAGGGTGGTGCCGGGGCCGAACTTGAACATCGGCTTGGCTTCTTGCTGGGCATTGACCCGCGAGCGTGGGACCACGGCAGTCTGGCCACCGGACAACGGCCCAGGCTGGCTGACGATCGGGTCTTCGGTGATGGTCACCGTCAGGCTGCCGTGGGTTACCGCCGCTGGCGAGACCTTGACGTTCTGGCCGATCACGATGGTGCCGGTGCGCGAGTTGATGATGACTTTCGCCACGGCCTGGCCTGGGTCCACTTCAAGGTTTTCCAGAATCGACAGGTAGTCCACGCGCTGGCTTGGGTCCAGAGGCGCAGTGACGCGAACCGAGCCGCCGTCGATGGCCTGGGCCACGCCAGGGCCGAGCATGTCGTTGATCTTGTCGACCACGCGCTTGGCGGTGGTGAAGTCGGAGCGGTTGAGGTTCAGGGTCAGGCTGTTGCCCTGGTTGAAACCACTCGGCACGGTGCGTTCAACCGTGGCGCCACCGGGGATACGCCCGGCCGACGGCACGTTGACGGTGATCTTCGAGCCGTCGCGGCCTTCGGCGTCAAAACCGCCGACCACCAAGTTGCCCTGGGCGATGGCGTAGACGTTGCCGTCGATACCTTTGAGCGGCGTCATCAGCAAGGTGCCGCCCCGCAGGCTCTTGGAGTTACCCATGGACGACACGGTGATATCCACCACCTGCCCCGGCTTGGCGAACGCGGGCAGATCGGCGCTGATCGACACCGCCGCGACGTTCTTCAACTGCACGTTGCCCGAGCCTGGCGGCACCTTGATGCCGAACTGGGAGAGCATGTTATTGAAGGTTTGCAGGGTGAACGGCGTCTGGGTGGTCTGGTCACCCGTGCCGTTGAGCCCCACGACCAGGCCATAGCCGATCAACTGGTTGGAGCGCACGCCGGAAATACTGGCGATGTCCTTCAGGCGCTCGGCCTGGGCCACAGCACTCAAGGCCAGCAAAAGCGCCATCGCCATCAGCTGTTTGAACTTCAAAATGGCCACCTAGAAAGGGAACAGCGGGCTGAGGAAGAAGCGGTCGAACCAGCCCGGCTGGCTCGCATCGGCAAACGAACCGGTGCCCGAGTAGGTAATGCGTGCATCGGCAATGCGCGTCGACGGCACGGTGTTATCGGTGGAGATGTCATCGGCGCGGACCATGCCGGCGATGCGCACCAGCTCGTCGCCGGTGTTGAGGGTCATCCACTTTTCACCGCGCACGGCAATGATGCCGTTGGGCAATACATCGGCGACGGTCACGGTGATCGAGCCGGTCAGGCTGTTGCCCTGCCCGGCCGCGCTCTTGCCGTTGGTGGCGCGGTCGCCGCTGTAGCCGGCGTCCAGGCTCAGGTCACCACCGCCCAGCGGGTTGTTGGTGTTCAGGCCGCCGCCGAACAGCGAGGTCAGGCCGATGCTGGTCTTGCTGTTCTTGCCGATCTGCGAGTTGGCGTTCTTGCTGGCCTGGGTCTTCTCGTTCAGGGTGATGGTGATGATGTCACCGACCCGGAACGCCTTGCGGTCGCTGTACAGGTTCTGCTCGAAACCGGCCTGGTAGATCGAGCCATTGTTGGCCGCCGCCGGCAACGGTGTGCGTGGCAACACCGGCGCGTAGTACGGGTCATTGGGCTTTGGCGTGGGGGCGACACAGCCCGCAAGCAAGGCGATCCCACTCAATGCCAACACACAAACATAGCGATTCATGACCCTAACCTCACGGTGTTGCAGGCACCCTCAAGGGCGCCCCATAGACTTGATTACAGATTCTGCGTAACGAACGAAAGCATCTGGTCGGCGGTGGAAATCACCTTGGAGTTCATCTCGTAGGCGCGCTGGGTGGTGATCATGTTGACCATCTCCTCAACGGTGCTGACGTTGGAGGTTTCCAGGGTGCTTTGCAGCGTGGTGCCGAAGCCGTTCAAGCCAGGGGTGCCGATTTGCGGCGCGCCACTGGAGGCGGTTTCCAGGAACAGGTTGTTGCCCATGGCCTGCAGGCCGGCCGGGTTGATGAAGTCGGCGGTTTGCAGGTTGCCGATCACCTGGGACGCTGGGTTGCCAGCGACGGTGATGGACACGGTGCCGTCGTTGCCGACGGTGAAGGTCTTGGCGTCGGGCGGCACCACGACAGCAGGCTCCAGGGCGAAACCGTTGGCGGTCACGATCTGGCCGTTGGAGTCCAGGTGGAAGGTGCCGTCACGGGTGTAAGAAGTGGTGCCATCCGGTTGCAGCACTTGAAAAAAGCCCCGGCCGTTGATCGCCATGTCCAGGGGCTGGCCGGTTTGCTGCAGGTTGCCGGCGCTGAAGTTTTTCTGGGTGCCGACGATCTGCACACCGGTACCCAGTTGCAGGCCCGACGGCAGTTCGCTGTCCTGGGTCGATTGGGCGCCCGGTTGCTTCTTGATCTGATAGAGCAAGTCCTGGAACTCGGCGCGGTCACGTTTGAAGCCCGTGGTCGACACGTTTGCCAGGTTGTTGGAAATGGTCGTCAGGTTGGTGTCCTGGGCGGACAGGCCTGTCTTGGCAACCCATAGAGCCGGAAGCATGCTGTTCTCCTTCGTGCGCCGGATGGTTGGCGCTGCATTGCAAATTAGTTAATGGGCTTGGATCAGCTCATCTGCATGACGCGCGTCATGGCCTGGTCGTCTTCTTTTGCGCTGTTCATCATCTTGATGTGCAGCTCGAACTGCTTGGCCAGCGCCAGCACTGCGGTCATTTCTTCCACGGCATTGACGTTGCTCGCCTGCAGGAAACCCGAGGTCAGCCGCACGTTCGCGTCGGCCTGGGCCGGTTGGCCATCCTTGGTGTGGATGGTGCCGTCCAGGCCCTTGGTCATGTTCTTGAGGTCAGGCTGGACCATCTTGATACGGTCCACTTCCGCCATCACCCGCGGACCTTCGCCCATGGCACGGATGCTGATAGTGCCGTCCGAACCCACTTCGATTTTCTGCTGGGGCGGCACGGCGATCGGGCCACCGTTGCCCATGATCGGCATACCGTTGCCGGCACGCAGCACACCCAGGGCATCCACGTTCATGCTGGCGCTGCGCACGTAGGCTTCGCCGCCATCGGGGGTCTGCACCGCCATCCAGCCGTCGCCGCTGACGGCTACGTCCAGGTCGCGGCCGGTCTCGATCATCGCGCCCGGTGAAAAGTCGGTAGCCGGACGTTCGGTCATGGCAAACGCCCGCGCCGGAAAGCTGTCACCGAACACCGGCATCGAACGCGCCTGTTCCAGGTCGCGCTGGAAGCCGTTGGTGGAAATGTTCGCCAGATTGTTGGCATGGGCCTTCTGCGCCAGTGCATTCTGGCTGGCGCCGGTCATTGCCACATAAAGGTACTTGTCCACGCTCTATCCTCTTTCTGACGGACGCTTGCCGCCCACCGCTGTACTGAGGAGGCTTAAGCAATTTGCGAACCAACTTTTTAAAAGAGGCTAAAGTCCAGGCGGGGCAGGGGTTTCGTGGAGTAGCTGAAAGAAGTGAAGGGAGAAACAGTCGAAAAAACGGCGGACTACTGCCGCCTGCGGCAAACACCGGCCTGGAAAACGACAAAGATCAAATGTGGGAGCGGGCTTGCTCGCGAATGCGGTGGCTCAGTCACTGATATGTTGAATGANCCCGCTCCCACATTTTTGGCCGCGTTGAATCAGCGAACTATTTATCGGCCTTGAGCACTTCGTAATCACGCAGTTTGTTGGCAATGGTGGTGTGCGACACCCCCAGGCGCTTGCCCAACTGGCGACTGCTCGGGTGTTCGGCGTACAGGCTTTCCAACACCGCCTTCTCAAAGCGCCCGACGATATCCTCCAGGCTGCCCTCCAGGGAAAAATCACCCAGCGGCTGGCGCACGCCGTAATCGGGCAAGCGAATATGCTCAACCTTGACCGTACCGCCCTCACACAACGACACCGCCTGGAACAGCACGTTTTCCAGCTGCCGCACGTTGCCCGGCCAGTGGTAGTGGCTGAGCTTGTCCATGGCCGCAGGTGCCAGCTTGGGCAGTGGGCAACCGATCTGCCGGCTGGCCTGGTCGAGAAAGTGCTCGACCAACGGCGCGAGGCCATCCAGGCATTCGCGCAACGGCGGGATATGCAACGACAGCACATTCAGCCGATGATAAAGGTCCTGACGAAACTCACCCCGGGCGCAGAGTTCCGACAAATCTACCTGGGTCGCGCAGATCACCCGCACGTCCAGGTACACCTCTTCATCACTGCCCACCCGGCGAAAACAACCGTCCTGCAGAAAGCGCAGCAGCTTGACCTGCAAGCGCGCGCTCATTTCTCCCACGCCATCCAGAAACAAGGTACCGCCCGCCGTCAGCTCAAGCAGGCCCAACTTACCTTCCGCCCGCGCCCCTTCAAATGCGCCGGGGCCATAACCAAACAGTTCGGTCTCGGCCATCGACTCGGGCAACCCCGCGCAGTTGAGCGCCATCAACGGCGACTGCCCGCGCGGGCTGGCCAAGTGGCAGGCCCGGGCCAACAGCTCCTTGCCGGTGCCGGTTTCGCCTTCTATTAATAGCGGCGCATCCAGCGGCGCCATGCGCCGCGCTTCACGCACCACTGCGGCCATGACCTTGGAGCTCTGGAAGATGCTGTCGAAACCGCGCAGCTCTTGCTTGCGCACGTTATAGATACGCTCACCGACCCGGTCGGCACGGTGCAGGGTGAGCACGGCGCCGGCCATGGCTTCGCTGTCGTCGTGCTCGGAGGATTGCAGGGGCGCGATGTCCGCCAGAAATACGTCACCCTTGACCTTGACCCGCAGGCCATTGATTCGTGACTTGCTGGCGCGCACCAGTTCCGGCAGGTCAAAATCCTCGGCATAACGCGACAGGGGAATCCCCGGCACTTCATCTACCCGTACGCCAAGCAACTGCGCCGCCGCACGGTTGGCGGCCACGATGGAGCCGCCCATATCAATGGACAGCACCGGGAATTCCAGGGCGCCGAGCAATGCGTTGAGTTCCATATGCCGCCGCTCGCTGGGCATCAGTCCTACCCGCTTGACCCCGAATACTCCGGCAATCGCCTCGAACTGCGGGCGCAACGCCTGGAACTGCATGTTCACCAGGTTGGGGCAGAACAGGTAGATGGCATTGCCGTGCTCGCCGCCGACTTCGCCCTTGGCGACGTTGACGCCGTACTCCACCAGCAGGTTGAGGATGTCCCGCAGGATGCCGATGCGGTTTTGGCAGTGCACTTTGATACGCATGGAAAGACTCGAAAAGGGAGTAGGCGCCGCGGCTTTTTGTCGCTGGGCGCAGATAGTCGTCAAGATTATGTGACAGCGCGGTGACTTTTCCCAGCCCATGGCTGCGACGAGCGGGCCTACCGTAACGAATACTTTACGATAATCGGTAATTTTTCCTACGCTAGTCCGTTAAGGCTGATGGAAACCGGCGCCTATCCGGTTATCAATAGGAGCATCCCAGGACATAACAAGAACGAATGCCTAGCAGGAGAGCCGTATGAAGCAGACGCACTACGTGGCCCGCGAGCCCGATGCGCAAGGTTTTATCCACTACCCGCCAGAAGAACATGCGGTGTGGAACACCCTGATCACTCGCCAATTGAAAGTGATCGAGGGCCGCGCCTGCCAGGAATACCTGGACGGTATCGATAAGCTCGGCCTGCCTCTGGACCGCATTCCCCAGTTGGGCGAAATCAACAAGGTGCTGGCCGACACCACCGGCTGGCAAGTCGCCCGCGTGCCGGCGCTGATCCCTTTCCAGACCTTTTTTGAATTACTGGCCAGCAAGCAGTTTCCGGTGGCGACTTTTATTCGCACCCGTGAAGAATTGGACTACCTGCAAGAGCCGGATATTTTTCACGAGATCTTTGGCCACTGCCCGCTCCTGACCAACCCCTGGTTCGCTGAATTCACCCACACCTACGGCAAGCTCGGCCTGGCGGCCACCAAGGAGCAACGGGTGTACCTGGCGCGCCTGTACTGGATGACTATCGAGTTCGGCCTGGTGGACACGCCCCAGGGCCGGCGTATCTACGGTGGCGGCATTCTGTCGTCGCCTAAAGAAAGTGTGTATTGCCTGTCGGACGAGCCTGAGCACCAGGCCTTTGATCCGTTGGAAGCGATGCGCACCCCCTATCGCATCGACATCCTGCAGCCGTTGTACTTCGTCTTGCCCGAACTCAAGCGGCTGTTCGACGTGGCGCAGGAGGACATCATGGGCATGGTGGAGCGCGGTATGCAGTTGGGTCTGCACGCACCGAAATTCCCACCCAAGCCCAAAGCCGCGTGAACCTTGCGTTTTAAGGCCAGGTGAGTCTGTTCCCTGGCCCCGCGTTGCTTTAGGGTAACGCCACTGACCTTCAATCATTCGAATTCAGGACACCTTCCATGACCACCTTGAACCAAGCCCACTGCGAAGCCTGCCGCGCCGATGCCCCGCAAGTCAGCGATGAAGAACTGCCGGTGCTGATCAAGCAGATCCCTGACTGGAACATCGAAGTGCGCGACGGCGTGATGCAGCTGGAAAAGGTTTTCCTGTTCAAGAACTTCAAATTCGCCCTGGCCTTCACCAACGCCATGGGTGAAATCTCCGAAGCCGAAGGCCATCACCCAGGCCTGCTCACCGAGTGGGGCAAAGTCACCGTGACCTGGTGGAGCCACTCCATCAAGGGCCTGCACCGCAACGACTTCATCATGGCCGCGCGCACCGACGAAGTGGCCAAGACCGCCGAGGGCCGCAAGTAATGCATTTCGATGCCATCGACCGCGTGCCCGGCGACCCGATCCTAGGGCTGATGGACCTGTATGCCCAGGATGCCAACCCGAACAAGTTCGACCTGGGCGTAGGTGTCTATAAGGACGACCAAGGCCTCACGCCGATTCCTCACTCGGTGAAGCTGGCGGAACAGCGCCTGGTCGACACTCAAGTGACCAAAACCTATATCGGTGGCCATGGCGATGCAGCCTTCGGCAGCCTGATCAGCGAACTGGTGCTCGGCGCCGACTCAGCCTTGCTGCGCGACCGCCGTGCTGGCGCCACGCAAACCCCAGGCGGCACCGGTGCCCTGCGCTTGAGCGCCGACTTTATCGCCCACAGCCTGCCGGGCCGTGGCGTGTGGCTGAGCAACCCGACCTGGCCGATCCACGAAACCATTTTTGCCAAGGCCGGGCTCAAGGTCAGTCATTACCCTTACGTGGGCAGCGACAACCGCCTGGATGTGACGGCGATGCTGGCAACCCTGTCCAGCGTGCCCAAGGGCGACGTGGTATTGCTGCACGCGTGCTGCCATAACCCGACCGGCTTTGACCTGTCCCAGGATGACTGGCGCCAGGTCTTACAGATCGTGCGTGAACGCCAGTTGCTGCCGCTGATCGACTTCGCCTACCAGGGCTTTGGCGATGGCCTGGAGCAGGACGCCTGGGCGGTGCGCCTGTTTGCCGCCGAGCTGCCGGAAGTGCTGATCACCAGCTCCTGCTCGAAGAACTTCGGCCTGTATCGCGACCGCGTGGGTGCATTGATCGTGTGTGCGGCGGATGCTGAAAAGCTCACCGATGTGCGTAGCCAACTGGCGAATATCGCTCGCAACCTGTGGTCGACACCGCCGGATCACGGTGCCGCCGTGGTGGCGACCATCCTCGGTGATGCACAGTTGAAAAAGCAGTGGAGCGAGGAAGTCGAGGCCATGCGTTCGCGGATCGCTCAGTTACGCTCCGGATTGGTGGAAGCGCTTGCGCCCCATGGCCTGGCCGAGAAATTCGCACATATCGGCGCGCAACGTGGGATGTTTTCCTATACCGGCTTGAGTGCCGAGCAGGTCAAGCAACTGCGCGAGAAGCACAGTGTGTATATGGTCAGTTCGGGGCGGGCTAACGTGGCTGGGGTTGATGCGACGCGCTTGACGTTGCTGGCTCAAGCCATCGCCGACGTTTCCAACTGAAGAAACAGGATTACGTGTGGGAGCTGGCTTGCCTGCGATGGCGGTGGTTCAGTTGCAGATTAATTGCCTGACCCGCCGCCATCGCGGGCAAGCCCGCTCCCACATTTGAATCGTGGGGTGTCAGGTAGATCAGCGTCGGCTGTCAGGCCGTCACGGGAGCAAGCTCCCTCGCCACAGGTTCAGCCAGCGACCATTTCAGCCTTTAGCAGTGCCTCTTTGGCCTGCGCATCCGCCAACCGATACAACTCGATATGCCCATCCCAGTGCTCGATCAAGGCCGTGCACGACTCCACCCAATCCCCGCAGTTGAGGTAATCCACCTCGCCCACCTTGCGAATCTCGGCATGGTGAATATGCCCGCACACCACCCCGTGCAATTCCCGCTTGGTCACCTCGTGGGCAATCGCCTCTTCGAAATCGCTGATAAAACTCACCGCCGTCTTGACCTTGTGTTTCAGGTACGCCGACAGCGACCAATAACCGTAGCCATACCGCGCACGCCAGTGGTTCAGCCAGCGGTTCAGCGTCAGGGTGAACTCGTAGGCCGAGTCGCCGAGGAAAGCGAGCCAGCGGTGATAGCGCGTGATCACATCAAACTGGTCGCCATGAATCACCAGCAAATGGCGGCCATCGGCGGTGACGTGCACAGCCTCATCGACCAATTGGATATTGCCCAGGATCAGCTTGGAATAGCGACGCAGGAACTCGTCATGGTTGCCGGTGACATAGATCACCTCGGTGCCACGCTTGGCCATGGTCAGCAAGCGGCGGATCACGTTGGTGTGGGCTTGAGGCCAATACATGCCGCCGCGCAGTTTCCAACCGTCGATGATGTCACCGACCAGGTAGACCTTGTCGGCATGGTAGCCCTTGAGAAAGTGCGACAGGTGTTCGGCCTGGCAATCCCGAGTGCCCAGGTGCACGTCGGAAATCCACAGGGTTCGCACCCGTTGCTTGCGGCTGGGCTTGGTGAACTCGGCACGGGTCATGGGTATCCCTCGACGCTGTTTTGGCGAGCTTGCGCCTTGGCGATTAATAGCCCATGACAAGCGTGCGTCAGTCTGATGACAGCGCCTGCGGCCCGCCAAGCGTTGTAGACTGACGGCTTGCCGCCCTGGAGACCGCGATGAGCCCGACCCTCACGCTACGCCACTACCTCGAAGCGCCCATTGCCCACAGCCATGACCATGCGCAGTTGGTGTTCGGCCTTTCCGGGCACCTGGACCTGGAAGTCGATGGCCGTGGCAGCCAGGTGCGCGAAAGCAGCGTGATGGTGCTGCCCTTCTCCACCCACCACGCCTGCATCAGCCGCGATGGCAGCCGCTGCCTGGTGCTGGATGTACCGACTGAGCACTGGGTGGTGCAATCCTTGGGCGAACATGCCGACGCCAGCCGCCGCTTGCTCGACCAACCCGCGCGCCTCGTGTTGGATGCCCGGCAACACCAGTTGGTGCAGTGGCTGGCACAGAGCCCGGTGCACGACCCACTGATCGTCCAGCAAGGCGCTGTGTTGTTACTGGCCAGCCTCAACCACCCTCAAGCTCAACCGCTGCCTGGCCGGCGTCTGCCTTATGCCGCGTTCAATAGCCATATCGAGCGCCATGCGGCGCGTCCGCTCCAGGTGGCCGACCTGGCGCGGATTGCCGATTTGTCCGTGCCGCGCCTGCATGCGCGGTTCATGGCGGAGTGCGGGCAAACGCCGATGGACTATCTACGCAGTCGCCGCTTGCACTTGGCGCTCAGGCTTTTACGCGAAACCTCCCTACCCATCGGCGAGATTGCCGAGCGCGTCGGCTACGCCTCGCAAAGTGCATTTTGCGCGGCCATGCTTCGGGCGTTTGGCGCCTCGCCCGGTGCATTGCGTCGAGCGGGCTAGCAAGAGTCTTGCGCTAAAAATCACCCCACCCGCGACAGACGCCCACCCGCCAACCCTCTAGACTGCGAGGCTGTCACCCCCCTGTTGGATCAAGGATCGCAATGACTCCCCGCTCAGCCCTCGGCGCCCTGCATATCGGCGCATTGATGTTTGGCCTCACCGGCGTGTTCGGCAAGCTGGCGGCGGCCTCCCCCGCCATCATCGTATTTGGCCGGGCGGCGTTTGCCGTGCTGGCGCTGGCGGTCTTTGCGCGCTTTGCCAGCAACGCTCCCTGGAAAAAACTGGAGATGCGTGACTGGCGCCGGCTGCTGGTCAGCGGCGTGTTGTTGGCTGCCCATTGGGTGACGTTCTTTATCGCCGTCAAAGTCGCCGGCGTGGCCGTGGCGACCTTGGGGTTCACCGCCTTTCCGGCCTTTACGGTGATCCTTGAGGGGCTGATTTTCCGCGAGCGTATTCGGGCCAATGAAGTGCTGCTGGTGGTGCTGGTCACCGTTGGCCTGGTGCTTGTGACCCCGGATTTCAACCTCGCCAGCGAAGCCACGGGCGGCCTGCTGTGGGGCATCGTCTCGGGCCTGTTGTTCTCGTTGTTGTCGCTGAATAATCGCGCCAGTTCCGGGCGCATTCCTGCGGTACAGGCCGCGCTGTGCCAGAACGTCGTGGTCGCCGCGCTCCTGCTGCCCGTGGCCGCGCCGGGGTTGGCGGATGTGCGAGGGATAGATTGGCTGTGGATCGGGCTGCTGGGGGTGTTTTGTACCGGCCTGGCCCATAGCCTGTTTGTCGCCAGCCTCGCCGTAATCAAGGCGCGCACCGCTTCGGTGGTGTTTGCCATGGAGCCCGTCTACGGCATCACCGTGGCCTGGCTGCTGTTTGCCGAAACCCCGACCCTGCGCATGCTGCTGGGCGGCGCCTTGATCATCGTCGCCATCGTGCTCTCCGGCCTGATGGGCAGCGCCAGCCAGGCCAAGCAACCGGCGCCGGCCTGACTTCAGACGGTACGGTCGTTATGCCCGAGGTCGCGCTGCGGGTCGATCTGGTCGCGCACTCGCTGCTTGAGCACCTTGGCCTCGGGAAAACCGCCATCGGCCTTGCGCTCCCAAATCTGCACGCCATCGCAGGTAATGCGAAAGGCCCCGCCGGTGGCCGGTTCCAGTGCCACGCGCCCCAAGTCATCGGCAAAGGTGCTGAGTAGCTCCTGGGCCAGCCACGCGGCGCGCAGCAACCACTGGCACTGGGTGCAATAGGTGATAACGATCTCGGGTTTGCATGCAGACATCATTAAGCGGCTCCTGGCGTAACAGGCTCAGCGGATCGGGTGGCTATAATAGCGGCCTTTGTCGCCCAGCCACGAGATTGATGATGCGCCGCCTGCTGTCTTGCCTGTTCCTGTGCCTTGTCCCCCTACTTGCCGACGCGGTAGAAGCCCCCCGCCCGAAAATCGGCCTGGTGCTGTCCGGCGGGGCTGCCCGTGGCCTGGCGCATATCGGTGTGCTCAAGGCGCTTGAAGAGCAAGGTATTCATATCGATGCGATTGCCGGCACCAGCATGGGCGCGGTGATTGGCGGGTTGTACGCGTCAGGCTACAAGATCGACGAGCTGGAGAAGTTGGCGCTGGGTATCGACTGGCAGCAGGCCCTGTCCGACGCGCCACCACGTGAAGACGTACCGTTTCGGCGCAAACAGGATGACCGGGATTTCCTGGTCAAACAAAAACTCAGTTTCCGCGACGATGGCAGCCTCGGCCTGCCGCTGGGCGTGATCCAGGGCCAGAACCTGGCACTGCTGTTGGAAAGCATGTTCGCCCACAGCAGCAACACACGTAATTTCGACAAGCTGCCGATCCCATTCCGCGCCGTGGCCACCGACATCACCACCGGCGAAAAAGTGGTGTTCAGCAAAGGCCACCTGCCCCAGGTGATACGCGCCAGCATGTCGATCCCCGCGGTGTTCGCCCCGGTGGAGCTGGATGGCCGCCTGCTGGTAGATGGCGGCATGACCGACAACATTCCGTTGGATGTGGCGCGGGAGATGGGCGTCGATATCGCCATCGTGGTCGACATCGGCACCCCGCTACGCTCGCGCAAGCAATTGGCAACCGTGGTGGATGTGCTCAACCAGTCCATCACCCTGATGACCCGGCGCAACTCCGAAGAGCAGCTCAAGGCCCTGAACCCCAAGGATGTGTTGATCCAACCACCGCTGGCCGCGTATGGCGTCACCGACTTTGGCCGCGCCAAGGACATGATCGACGCTGGCTACCGCGCCACCCGTGCCCTCGACGTACGCCTGGCACACCTGCGCCCTGCCGAACCCATCGACGCCGACCTGGTAGCCGCGCGCACGCCGGGCGAACGCACCCCGGTGATCACCGCGATCCAGGTGGAGAACGACTCCAAGGTCAGCGATGACGTCATCCGCTACTACATTCGCCAGGGCCTGGGAGAACCTTTGAATCTGGGCCGCCTGCAATCGGACATGGGCACCCTGTACGGCCTGGATTACTTCGAGCAGGTGCAATACCGCGTAGTGAAAAAGGGCCAGGACAACACCCTAGTGATCAGCGCACGCGGCAAGCGCAGCGGCACCGACTACCTGCGACTGGGCTTGAACCTCTCGGATGACATGCGCGGTGATAGCGCCTTCAACCTCGGCGCCAGTTACCGTGTGAACGGCATCAACCGCCTCGGCGCGGAATGGCTCACACGGGTGCAGATTGGTGACCGGCAGGAGCTCTACAGCGAGTTCTACCAGCCCATGGACACCGGCTCACGCTACTTTGTGGCCCCCTATATCAGGGCCGAGGCACAGAATGTCGAGCTGATCCTGGACAACGACCCCATCTCCGAATACCGCCTGGAACGCTATGGCTTTGGTTTGAATGTGGGCCGGCAGATCGGCAACAGCGGCGAGATCCGCTTTGGCGTGGGCGAAGCCTGGGGCAAGGCGGACGTGCGCATTGGCGACCGCGACCTGCCGAGCGTGAGCTTCAGCGAAGGCTTCTATGAACTCAAATATTCCTTCGACTCCCTGGACAACGTGTACTTCCCCCACAGCGGCGAAGACATCGGCCTGGCCTTTCGCGAGTTCGAACCCGGTTTGGGCTCCGACCAGCGCTATCGCCAGTGGGAATTCAAGCTGGACAAGGCCATGAGCCACGGGCCGGACACCTTGATACTGGGCGGTCGTTACGGTCGCACACTGGATAATTCGGATGTGGTGATTTCCAGCTTCCTGCTGGGGGGCGCACGGCAATTGTCGGGCTTCCGCCAGGATGCGATTTCGGGGCAGAACATCAGCCTCATGCGCGCGGTGTACTTCCGCAGGCTCACCCCACGCTCTTACCTGCCGCTGGACTTCCCGTTGTACCTGGGTGCATCCCTGGAACGGGGCCGGGCGTGGAACAACGATAACGAGTTCGACAGCGGCTATATCAACGCCGCGAGTATTTTCCTGGGGTTTGATACACCACTGGGGCCGCTGAATTTCAGCTATGGGTTCAATGATGATAATCAGAAGGCGGTGTACTTGAACCTGGGCCAGACGTTCTAGGAAAGGATTGCCAAGGACTTTTGTAGGAGCGAGCTTGCTCGCGAAAAACCCACAGACGCCGCGTTTANTGGCGTTTTTCGCGAGCAAGCTCGCTCCTACATTTTGCAGATCAGGACTTTTCCAGGTTCGCCAGGATGTGCTCATGCACCCGCATGCACACCCGCAGGTCTTCTTCATTCACGCCCACGAACAATTCATGGCGCAACGCCGTGGCAATGGTTTCGATCTGGTCGATCAACGGTTGGGCGGTGTCGCACAGCAGGATACGTTTGGCACGACGGTCTTCTACTACGGCCTGGCGTTGCACCAGGCCCTGGCCCTCGAGGCTGTCGAGCAGACGAGCCAGGGTGGGCCCTTCCACGCCAACACTTTGGGCCAATTCACGCTGGGTGGGTGCTTCGACAAAACGGGCCAGGTGCAGCAGCACCAACCAGCGCGCCTGGGACAAGCCCAGCCCCGCCAGGCGGCGGTCCAGTTCGGCGCGCCAACCTCGCGACATTTGCGCCAACTGCATGCCAAAACGGTGTTGATCGGTTAACGGCATAAAAAACTCGTGTTTAAGACTGAAAATAAAGTATGGCTAATTATTAGTCAGCTAAGCATGAGCCCTGCCCATAGGCAAGGCCCGCTATGTACTGATTCGTTACATTGTCGTAATTGGCACACTAAATTTCGAATTCAGACTGCAAAGCGGCACGTACGCAGTACAAAACGCCTTCCGGAACACGCCCGGTAAACAACGGCGCAATTTCGGTGACAGCTGGCAATTCGCCTTCTCCATCGAGAAAGGCGTCCTGGATTTCACCGAGCAAATCCTCAGGTAAATCAAGGGCCTGCTCCAGGGACAATTGCTGCTTGCCGATGGCTTCGGCAAGCAAGGTGTACACGTTTTTTTCCGAGCATTGCAGTTGGCCTGCGATCTGGATCGGGGTCATGCCGGCACGGGCCAGGCTGATCAGTTCGTGGCGAATATCGGCGATTTCCTTCGGCGCTTCGGCCTGACCGCCGAGCACTTCCAGGAAGGCCTGGCCGTAGCGCTCCAGTTTACGCGCGCCCACACCGCTGACCCGGGCCATCTCGGCCATGGTGGTGGGCTGCTCGCGGAGCATCTCCAGCAGGGTGGAGTCGGGGAAGATAACGTAGGGTGGCACGCTGTGCTCCTGCGCCAGTTTGCGCCGCAGGGTGCGCAAGGCTTCCCATTGTTCGCGCTCTTCACCCCGCACCAGTTGGCTGGCCTGGCTGGTGCTGCTGCTTTTGGCGGTGGTCTGCGGCTTGAGGTCACGGCGCAGTTCCAGGCTCACTTCGCCCTTGAGCAACGGCCGGCAACTGTCATTCAGCCGCAGCCCGCCGTAGCCTTCGATATCGATGTCGACAAGCCCACGGGCAACCATCTGGCGAAACAGCGAACGCCACTCACCTTCGGCGCGAGCTTTACCGACACCGTACACCGAGAGTTTTTCGTGGCCGAAGCTGCGGATTTTTTCGTTGTCCTTGCCCAGCAGAACATCCACCAGATGGCCCACGCCATAACGCTGGCCGGTGCGATAGATCGTCGACAACGCCTGGCGCGCCGGTTCGGTGGCGTCCCAGGTTTGCACGCCGTCGATGCAGTTATCGCAGTGGCCGCAGGGCTCAGGCATGTCTTCGTCAAAATACGCCAGCAGGGTCTGGCGGCGGCAGCGGGTCTCTTCGCACAACGAAAGCATGGCATCGAGCTTGTGCTGCTCCAGGCGCTTGTGGCGCTCGTCGCCCTCGGAGTTCTGCAGCATCTGCTTGAGCATCACCACGTCTTGCAGGCCGTAGACCATCCAGGCATCCGCCGGCAGGCCATCGCGGCCGGCACGCCCGGTTTCCTGGTAATAGGCCTCAAGGGACTTGGGCAGATCCATGTGCGCCACGAAACGCACGTTGGATTTGTCGATGCCCATGCCAAAGGCAATGGTCGCCACCATGATCAGGCCTTCCTCGTTCAGGAAGCGTTTCTGGTGCGCTGATCGCGTTTCATTGGGCAGGCCGGCATGGTAAGGCAGCGCCGGGTAGCCTTGTTCACAGAGGAACGCAGCGACCTCGTCGACTTTCTTGCGCGAAAGGCAATACACGATGCCCGCGTCACTGCGCCGCTCGGACAGGAACGCCAGCAACTGCTTGCGCGGCTGCTCCTTGGGCACGATGCGGTAGAAAATATTGGGCCGGTCAAAACTCGACAGGAAGCGCTCGGCGTTCTGCAAATGCAGGCGCTCGACGATCTCTTCGCGGGTGCGCTTGTCGGCGGTGGCGGTCAGGGCGATACGCGGCACATCGGGAAACAGTTCTGCCAATTGGCCAAGCTGCAGGTATTCGCGGCGGAAATCGTGGCCCCATTGCGACACACAGTGGGCTTCGTCGATGGCGAACAGAGCGATCTCAAGGCTCTGCAAAAAGGCCAGCATGCGTGGCTGCACCAGGCGCTCCGGCGCAAGGTAAAGCATTTTCACCTCGCCCCGCTTGATGCGTGCAGCCAGGTCGCGCTGCTGCTCGGCGCTGAGGGTGGAGTTCAACGACGCGGCGGCGACACCGAGTTCTTCAAGGGTGGCGACCTGGTCGTCCATCAACGCGATCAGCGGCGACACCACCACGGCCAGGCCATTGCGCAACAGCGCCGGCACCTGGAAGCACAGCGACTTGCCGCCACCGGTAGGCATCAGCACCAGGGCATCGCCGCCACTGGCCACGCGCTCAATGATCGCACCCTGGCGGCCACGAAAACTGTCGTAGCCGAAGATGTCCTTGAGGACGCGTTGAGCCTGCTCGAGCATGTAAAACTCCAAAATGGTGCCGAAATCCCTCAATACAGGCTGGCCGAAAATATCCGCGCTCACGAAAAATAATCCGTAAGCGAAGTTTTCCCGGATTGGCGCTGGGCCTGCAGGGGCATCACAAAACGCGGCAGTATACCCGAGCGTTATCCACCAAAGGGCGCGACTGACGAATAGACGCACCAGGCTAAAACCGGGCAAATATGCCGTGCGGCTGGCCTGGGCGCTCAAGAAAGCCTAGAATTCAGCATCGTTTATTCCCAAGGTAGCCCTTCAATGTCCTTCGCTGAGCAACTAACCCGCCTGCAAGCCTTCCTCGACGCCGATGAGCTGCATGACGAGGCGCTGGACTACGTGGCCGCCCACGGCTACCTGACCGCCCTGTCGATCTGCTCCGACCCCGTCCCGGACCGTGAATGGATCGACGCGCTGTTCGCTGAAGAGCCTCATTACAGCGACGCCGCCCATCGCGAAGAAATCGAATCCACCCTGATCGCCCTCAAGGCCCACATCGCACGCCAACTGGCCTCCGACGAAGAGTTCGAGCTGCCGTGCGAGCTGGACCTGGGCGACGATCCGGATGACTCCGACCTGCGCGGCTGGTGCATCGGTTTCATGGAAGGCGTATTTCTGCGCGAAGCCGCCTGGTTCGAAACCGCCGAAGAAGAAGTCAGCGAAATGCTGCTGCCGATCATGGTCGGTTCGGGCCTGTTCGAAGAGGAAGCAGAGTTCTCCGACATCGCCGCCGACGCCAACCTGATGGACGACATGATCGTGCAGATCCCGGAAGCCCTGACCGCGCTGTACCTGCTGTGCAACGCGCCTGACGAAAAACCGGCGATCCTCAAGCCACGTCACCACTGAGTCGCTTGCCCGTGGAACCCATGGGCAACCGTCCACTGCTCCTGCGCTATGCGCTGCTGGCCATCGGCTGGCTAAGCGTAGCGCTGGGAGTCATCGGTATTTTCCTGCCGGTACTCCCGACCACACCCTTCCTGCTACTCGCCGCCGCCTGCTTCGCTCGCAGCTCCCCGCGCTTCTACCACTGGCTGGTGGAACACCCGCGCCTGGGGCCCTGGGTGCGCGATTACCTGGACGGCAATGGCATCCCGCTCAAAGGCAAGGTCTACGCCATCGGCTTGATGTGGCTGAGCATCTCGATTTCCTGCTACCTGGTACCACTGCCATGGGCACGGGGCTTTATGCTGACCAGTGCGGTGCTGGTGACGATCTACATCCTGCGCCAGAAAACCCTGCCGCCACGCTGAGCGCCGCCTGCGACATTCGATCCCACACGACCTTGGTCGACACTGACTAACACCAGGCATCATGCGAGACTGTCCAACCGGGCCTGGAATGCCCGGGTGTTCTTATGCTCGGAGTTACCATGACGCTGTCCAGCGGGCTGATCGCCGCCGTTGCCCTGGCCTATATGGCCACTATGTTTGCCATCGCCTTTTACGGCGACCGCCGCCATGCGCCGCTGCCGCCGCGCGTGCGTGCCTGGGTGTATAGCCTGTCGCTGGCGGTGTACTGCACCAGTTGGACCTTCTTCGGCGCCGTAGGCCAAGCGGCGGAACAACTGTGGGCATTCTTGCCGATCTACCTGGGACCTGTGCTGTTGCTGGTGCTGGCACCCTGGGTGCTGCAAAAGATGATCCTGATCAGCAAGCAGGAAAACATCACCTCAATCGCCGACTTTATCGCCGCCCGCTACGGCAAATCCCAGTCCCTGGCGGTGGTGGTGGCGTTGATCTGCCTGGTCGGCGTGCTGCCCTATATCGCGCTGCAGCTCAAAGGCATCGTGCTGGGCGTGAACCTGCTGATCGGCGCCGGCCCCGACACCACCGGCACCCGCGCCCAGGACACGGCCTTGATTGTGTCGCTGGTATTGGCGCTGTTTACCATCGTGTTCGGTACACGCAACCTCGACGCCACCGAACACCACCGCGGCATGGTGCTGGCGATTGCCTTTGAGTCGCTGGTCAAGCTGTTCGCTTTTCTCGCCGTCGGTGCGTTTGTCACCTACGGCTTGTACGACGGTTTCGGCGATCTGTTCAGCCAGGCCATGCTCGCCCCGCGCCTTGAGGAATACTGGAAAGAGACCATCAACTGGCCTTCGATGGTGGTACAGACCGGCGTCGCCATGATGGCGATCATCTGCCTGCCCCGACAATTTCATGTGACGGTGGTGGAGAACATCGACCCCCAGGATTTGCGCCTGGCCAAGTGGGTGTTCCCGGCTTATTTGATCCTCGCGGCACTGTTTGTGGTGCCCATCGCCCTGGGCGGCAAGATGCTGTTGCCCAGCTCGGTGCTGCCAGACTCCTATGTGATCAGCCTGCCAATGGCCGAGGCCCATCCTGCCCTCGCCGTGCTGGCATTCATTGGCGGTGCATCGGCGGCCACTGGCATGGTCATCGTAGCGAGCATCGCCTTGTCGACCATGGTTTCCAACGACATGCTGCTGCCCTGGCTGTTGCGCCGATCCAGCGCCGAGCGGCCATTCGAAGTCTTCCGTCACTGGATGCTGTCGGTTCGCCGGGTGAGCATTGTGATCATCCTGCTGCTGGCGTACGTGAGCTACCGCTTGCTGGGCTCCACCGCCAGCCTGGCGACCATCGGCCAGATCGCTTTTGCCGCTGTGACCCAACTGGCCCCGGCGATGCTCGGCGCCCTCTATTGGAAGCAGGCCAACCGGCGTGGCGTGTTTGCCGGTTTGGCCGCCGGTACTTTCCTGTGGTTCTACACGCTGGTCTTGCCAGTGACCGCGAAAAGTCTGGGCTGGTCGCTCAGCCTTTTCCCCGGCCTGACCTGGATGCATTCCCACCCGTTCGGGCTGTCGGTCACGTCGCTGACCTTGGGCACCGTGTTCTCCCTGGCAGGTAACTTCACCCTCTTCGTGTGGGTGTCGATGCTGTCGCGCACACGGGTTTCCGAGCACTGGCAGGCAGGCCGTTTTATCGGCCAGGAAATCAGCCAGCGTGCGAGTGCGCGCTCCATGCTGTCGGTGCAGATCAGCGACCTGCTCAGCCTGGCGGCACGCTTCGTCGGGGAAGAACGGGCCCAGCAGAGTTTTATTCGCTTCGCCTATCGCCAGGGCAAAGGCTTCAACCCCAACCAGAATGCCGATAACGATTGGATCGCCCACACCGAACGCTTGCTGGCCGGCGTACTCGGAGCCTCCTCGACGCGGGCGGTGGTGAAAGCGGCGATTGAAGGGCGGGAAATGCAACTGGAGGACGTGGTCCGTATCGCCGACGAAGCCTCGGAAGTGCTGCAGTTCAACCGCGCTCTGTTGCAAGGTGCCATTGAGAACATCACCCAGGGCATCAGCGTGGTGGACCAGTCGCTCAAGCTGGTGGCCTGGAACCGGCGCTACCTGGAACTGTTCAACTACCCGGACGGTTTGATCAGCGTCGGCCGGCCCATTGCAGACATCATTCGATACAACGCCGAGCGCGGCCTGTGTGGCCCTGGTGAAGCGCAGGTGCACGTGGCGCGTCGCCTGCACTGGATGCGCCAGGGGCGTGCGCACACCTCCGAGCGCCTGTTCCCCAACGGCCGGGTGATCGAGTTGATCGGCAACCCGATGCCCGGCGGCGGGTTTGTCATGAGCTTCACCGACATCACCGCGTTCCGCGAAGCCGAACAAGCGCTGACCGAGGCCAACGAGGGCCTGGAGCAGCGGGTGACCGAGCGCACCCATGAACTGTCGCAACTGAACGTGGCCCTCACCGACGCCAAGGGCGTGGCCGAATCCGCCAGCCAGTCGAAGACGCGGTTCCTGGCGGCCGTGAGCCATGACCTGATGCAACCGCTGAACGCTGCGCGGTTGTTTTCCGCCGCCCTCTCGCACCAGACCGATGGCCTGTCCGGCGAGGCACGGCAGTTGGTGCAGCATCTGGATAGCTCACTGCGCTCGGCCGAAGACCTGATCAGCGATTTGCTGGACATTTCGCGCCTGGAAAACGGCAAGATCAACCCACAACGCCAGCCCTTTGTTCTCAACGAGCTGTTCGACACCCTGGGAGCAGAATTCAAGGCGCTGGCCCAGGAGCAACACTTGCGCTTCCGCTGGCGCGGCAGCCGTTTGCGAGTGGACAGCGACATCAAGCTGCTGCGGCGGATTTTGCAGAACTTTCTGACCAATGCATTCCGTTATGCCGACGGCCCGGTGCTGCTGGGCGTACGTCGTCGCAAGGGCGAACTCTGCCTGGAGGTCTGGGATCGCGGGCCTGGTATTGCGCCCGATAAACAAAAGGTGATCTTCGAAGAGTTCAAGCGCCTGGACAGTCACCAGACCCGTGCCGAAAAGGGCCTGGGGCTGGGCCTGGCGATTGCCGACGGCCTGTGCCGCGTGCTGGGCCATCGCCTGAGCGTGCGCTCCTGGCCGGGCAAAGGCAGCGTCTTCAGCGTGTGCGTGCCGCTGGCCCGTAACCAGACCAGCGTGCAACCCAAGGCGCCCGCAGAAACCGGCCTGCCCTTGAGTGGCGCACGCGTGCTGTGTGTGGATAACGAAGACAGCATCCTGATCGGCATGCGCAGCCTGCTCACGCGCTGGGGCTGTGAAGTCTGGACGGCCGCCAATCAGGCCGAATGCGCGGCATTGCTGGCCGAGGGCATCCGCCCGCAACTGGCGTTGGTGGATTACCACCTGGACCACGGCGAAACCGGTACCGAGTTGATGGGCTGGCTGCGTGCGCAACTGGCCGAGCCGATTCCCGGCGTAGTGATCAGTGCCGATGGGCGACCGGAGATGGTGGCCGAGGTGCATGGGGCGGGGTTGGATTACTTGGCCAAGCCGGTGAAGCCGGCGGCGTTGCGGGCGCTATTGAGCAGACATTTGCCCCTGTAGGAGCGAGCTTGCTCGCGAAAAACGTCAATGATAACGCGTGTTTCNCTCGCTCCTACAATTTAGCCCCGTATTTATTCCGGGAGATGCGCCACGCCATCCGAATCGGTCATCGCCCGCTCCAGCAGATCCGCCGGCAAGCTCTTGCTGGCACGGGCACCGAGCAACCTGAGTTGCTCGGTACGGCTGACCAGGTTCCCGCGCCCATCCGTCAGCTTGTTGCGCGCCGCGCTGTAGGCCTTGTCCAGCTGTTGTAGCCGGTTGCCCACTTCGTCCAGGTCCTGGATAAACAGCACGAACTTGTCATACAGCCAACCGGCACGCTCGGCAATTTCCCGTGCGTTCTGGCTCTGGCGCTCCTGCTTCCACAGGCTGTCGATCACGCGCAGGGTGGCGAGCAAGGTCGTGGGGCTGACGATTACAATATGGCGGTCGAAGGCTTCCTGGAACAGGTTGGGCTCGGCCTGCAATGCCGCAGAAAAGGCAGCCTCGATCGGTACGAACAGCAGGACGAAATCCAGGCTGTGCAAACCCTCCAGGCGCTTGTAGTCCTTGCCGGCCAAGCCTTTGACATGATTACGCAGGGACAGCACGTGTTGCTTCAAGGCGGCCTGGCCAATCACCTCGTCATCCGCCGCAACGTACTGTTGATAGGCGGTCAAGCTGACCTTGGAGTCGACCACCACCTGCTTGTCGCCCGGCAACATGATCAGCACGTCGGGCTGGAAACGCTCGCCATCCGGGCCTTTGAGGCTGACCTGGGTCTGGTACTCACGGCCCTTCTCCAGGCCCGCGTGCTCCAGCACCCGTTCAAGAATCAGCTCACCCCAGTTGCCCTGGGTTTTCTGGCCCTTGAGGGCGCGAGTCAGGTTGGTGGCTTCGTCCGACAGACGCAGGTTCAATTGCTGCAGGCGCTCAAGCTCTTTGGCGAGGGAAAAGCGCTCACGGGCTTCGTTCTGATAGCTTTCTTCGACACGCTTCTCGAAGGACTGGATACGTTCCTTGAGCGGGTCCAGAAGTTGGCCCAGGCGCTCCTGACTGGTTTCGGCGAAGCGCTGCTCACGCTCGTCGAAGATCTTGCCGGCCAGCTCGGCAAATTGCGCACGCAGTTCGTCTCGTGAGCCTTGCAGGTCGGTGAGTCGTTGCTGATGACTCTCTTGCTGCTCGCGCAATTCGGCGCTCAGGGCAGCGGCCAAGGCGTCAAGGCGACGCAGTTCGGTTTCCTTGGCGCTGCGGTCGAGGTTCCAGGCGTGCGCGGCATCGCGGGCGTTATCGCGGTCGATCTGCAACAACTCGACTTCACGGCGCAGCGCCGCCAGGTCGGCTTGTTTGGCGGCATTGGCCTGGCTGAGGTCACTGATCTCATCGCGACTGGCGTCCAGTTGCGCGGCGAGCCCTTCCTGGGCCAGTTGCGCGGTTGCCAAGCGTTCTTCCAGCAGTTCCCAACCGGTGGTGCGTGCGGTCAGGCGCCGCTGGAGTTGCCAGCACAGCGCCAGTAGCGGCACGGCTGCACCCACAATACCCAAGGCGATACTGGTCCAGTCAAACACCATAGCCATTTCTGCCATCACCGAAAAAGATCAAGGTTAACCAAGCCTAAGGCCGGAGGACAGCTCAGTCTTCGACCTGCCCCAGTTCGCGCTGGGCGCGACGGTCGCCGGCGCGGGCAGCCGAACGCAACAAATCGTGGCCGATGCGCCGGTCACGGGCATTTCCGCACTCGCGGCACATCAGTTGGCCAAGACGGCTCTGAGCGGCCACCACGCCTTCGCGGGCGGGCTGCTTGAGCAAGCGTCCGGCGAGATGCTTGATATTGGTGCTCTGCCCCAGGCGCGGGCTGTCGAGCAGCCACAATGCGACCTTCAAGGAAAAACGCTTGGGTGCGGTAACAGTTTGGGGCGTGTCGGTAACAGAAGGTGATACTGAGCGAAACTTCATAAAGCACTGTGGGGCAGAACGGAAGGCGCGCCACTCTACTCTTTTTTTCGTACAGGTAAAGCTGAAAAAACCGTGCACGCCCGTCCTAGAGCAAGCGCTCGGGACAATCCACAGAAGCTGTGGATAACTCAGTGGACAACCCCCCTAGAACAGGCGCAAAGCCCCATGGAACGGGGGCCGCAGTCAAACTGACGATTTTTTCACCAATAAAAAAAAGCGAGATTTTTCATTGACTTAAATTTTGATTACAGGCAAATGGGCGCACTTGCACACCAGTGAGAGCAGGGTTACACCCTTGGCCACAAATGTGCACAAGTCCCGATCGACTGGTTATATCGGCGGCGTTTTTTGATTCAACACCGGTTAAACATGTTACTGACCGGGCAAACCCGAGGGCTTTTCAAATCCGCCTCGGCTCGCCACACTGCGCCACCGACAATGCAAACCAGTAGGGCCGATGAAAGGAATTCTGTTATTCGCCGGGCTGCTTCTGGCCATCTGCGCGACCTCCCTGGGAATCAATGCGGCGCTCCCCTCTCCGGACGGCGCACTGTTCGCCATTGCTATCTTGCTGTCAGCAGCCTTTACCGCCGTGGTCCTGTGCATCGAACTCAGTGACGGAAAGATCAATGACATGCGCGAAGTGATCCACATGATCGAGACCGGCCAGTCCTTGCGATTGACGCTCGCCGTCTATGGGCTGGGGTGCGCCCTGGCCGCGTCCATGACCATACTGGTCTATCGCGAGTTGCTCGGCGGCTGATCGAAGTTTTTTTGCAATCGGCCTTCCCTTCCCTGTTTCAATCCGTTACTATCCGCGGCGTTAGTACCAAGCTGAAAGTCAATTCTGGTCGAATACGTCCCCTGAACCACATGGGATCGGCCACCTCGATGGTTTCCAGGTATTCCTTGCGACGACACTGCCTTTGAACAAGCAAAGGGTGTCGCGAAGTTCCAATACTCTGACCGAACCAACCTGCAAATTGATCAGGATCTTCACCCCGGGCCCAGAACCTTTGCCCCTGTTGTGTTGCCTGCCCTCCTAAGTACCTACCTGCCAGCCCAAGCGCGCCTAATTCCATAGCGCTTCAAACTGGCTGCTTTGTTCCAGTCGGGTTCTTCGTTTGATCAATGGTGATCAGCGTTACTGGAACGTTTTAACGTTGCACGGTTCTTATCCGTGTCATTTGTAGGAACACCAATAATATGAACGCTCAAATCCACACTCAGGATGCCATTCGCGCCCTCACCAACGCTTTTGCCCCAATGAACTGCCTGATCATGGCTGCTCGCAAAGGCTGCTTCAGCTTCACCCTGGTCAACGAACACGGCATCGCTCGTCACAGCGAACGCCTGTACCCCGATCAATACTCCAGCGCAGAACCGCTGCAGGCCGTGATCGATCGTACCCGTCAGGCACTGACCGCCTGATCGACCCGCGTCGCTGAAACCTCAAAAACCCTGTTTGAACAACAGGGTTTTTTATTGCCTGGAATTTGGCCTTGAGTCCGTGGCGCTAAGTACAAATCGATATAAACGTTATAACCGATTGCAGAAGATGTTTTAAAAACAGTCCTTTACATCAGGAATATGACACTACACTTCAAGTCAAGCGGCATGATCCGCTTACGACGGGCCTGAGATCCGATTCATTGCTGCCAAGCCCCCCTTCTCAGGCTCGTCCACTCTTTGTAAGGACTGAGGCTCGTATGGGTATTGCCGCCAGTGAATTGTGTCGCTATGTGATCCGGCCGACGCTGATGTACCTCGGCCGTCACAGCTCGACAGCCGAATCCCTGCTGCTGGGCATTGCCGCCAGCCAGTCAGAACTGGGCTCGGCGCTGCATGACCGGCGCGGCCATGGCCTCTACAGCATCACCGAACCACGTCACCGCGCCCTCTGGGATGACTACCTGGCCCTGGACCCTGAACGCGCCAGCCTGGTGCGCGGGCTGGCCAGCCAACATGCGTTCCTCAGCGCGCCTCAGTTGGAGTTGACCGTGAACCTGCGCTACGCCACGGCCATCGCCTGGTTGCTGGTGGAACAACAGCGCGCTGCCCTACCCGCACCCGGCGATGTGCTGGCCATGGCGCGTATCTGGAAAGAAATATTCCATCCACAAGGCCGCCTGCGAGATTTCACCCAAGCGTGGCAAACCTGTGTAAGCCCCATGAAACAGGCAGCTTGCTGACCGGGCAAATTGCAAGATTCGGCAAAAAACGGCAATTTTGGTCGGATTGTCCTACAAAACCGCTCTATCTCCTGCATTACAGCCTATAGCGCGATGTGAAATTTATTGATACTTTCCGCAGCGGTGATCACACGGAGTTCTAATAATGAAAAAAGTAATGCTCAAGACCACACTTAGCCTCGCCGTTGCCATGGCATCCTCCCAATTGTTCGCCAGCGGCTTTGCCCTCAACGAACAGAGCGTCAGCGGGATGGGTACCGGTTTCGCAGGTCGCTCTTCTTCTGCCGATGATGCGAGCACTGTGTTCGGTAACCCTGCCGGTATGGCACGCCTGGAAGGCCAACAGATCACCGGTGGCGTTGCAGCCATTGATGCCTCCACCGATATCAGCAATGTCAGCGGCCGCTCCGCTGGCAGCAACAAAGGCGATATGGTGCCTTTCACTGCCGTGCCTTTCGGTTTCTACACCAATAAGCTCAACGACCAGTGGGCTGTCGGCTTCGGCGTCTATGCGCCGTTCGGCCTGGTAACCGACTACGAAAGCGGCTTCCAGGGCCGTGGCTTTGGCAGCAAGAGCGAAGTGAAAGTCATCACCTTGCAACCGACCGTCAGCTACGCCTTCAACGACCGCGTTTCCGTGGGTTTTGGCCCGACCATCAACCGCATCGCCGGCACCCTGGAATCGGACCTGACGCTGAACCCTCGCGCGCCAGACACCAATATCAAGATCAAGGGTGACGACACCGCGCTGGGCTTCAACATCGGCGTACTGGTCCAAGCCACCGATACCACCCGTGTCGGCCTGACCTACCACTCCAAGGTCAGCTACAAGCTGGACGGCCACACCGAAGTCACCGCACCGACCGCGACCTCGCCGTTCCTGCGCAGCAACCGCTATGACGCCTCGCTGAAAATCGACACACCTGAGTCCTACGACCTGTCCGTCACTCAAGACCTGACCGACGCGTGGAAACTCTATGCCGGTGCAACCTGGACACGCTGGAGCCGCCTCAAAGACATCACCGTCAAGAACGAAGGCGTCAGCGGCGCTACTGGCGGCGCGCTTGCCCCAGGCCTGGTCAGCACAATCAAGGAAGACCAGAACTGGCACGACACCTGGGCCTACGCCGTGGGTACTTCGTACCAGCTCACCAAGCAAGTGGTACTGCGTACCGGCCTGACATTCGACCAGTCGCCTACCAACAACACGGATCGCTCACCGCGCATCCCGACCGGCGACCGTACTATCTTCAGCCTGGGCCTGGGCTACCAGGTCATGGATAACATGACCATCGACCTGGCCTACTCCTACCTGAAGGAAGAGGACGTCAAGATCTCGCGCTCCAACCAATTGGCCAGCTACAACGCCAAGTATGAAAACAGCGCCAACGGTTTCGGCTTGGGCATGACCTACAAGTTCTAACCGCAGTCGTATAAAAAAGCCCCGCTCTCCTGTGAAGGAGGCGGGGCTTTTGTTTGGCTGGCGGTCAGGGCTTGGAAGCCAATGCCTGTTCCACCGCCTTGATCAGCTCCGGACTGTCCGGCTTGGTGAGGCTGGAAAAACTGGCAACCAGATTGCCCTGGCGATCCACCACATACTTGTAAAAATTCCACTTGGGCGCGGCGTCGGCCTGCTGTGCAAGCACCTTGAACAGGTGCACCGCATCCGGCCCCTTGACCTTCTGCGGCTCGGTCATGGTGAAGGTCACGCCATAATTCACGTAGCAGACCTTGGCGGTCTCTTCCCCGGTCTTGGCTTCCTGTTTGAAGTCATCGGACGGCACGCCGATCACTTCCAGGCCTTCGCCCTTGTAGCGCTGATACAACGCTTCCAGGCCTTTGAATTGCGGGGCAAAGCCGCAGAAGCTCGCCGTGTTGACGATCACCAAGGGCTTGCCAGCGAATTGCTGGCACAGGTCGATGGATTCCTTGGCCCGCAGCTTGGGCAACTGGCCCTCCAGCAACGGTGGGCAACTGGCGGCCATCGCCACGCTACCAATAGCCATCAGGACGGGTACAGCGAGCCAGCGCATCTGCATGTCAAAAGTCCTTGAGTCAGTTCAGACCCACAACTTAGCAGATCGCCATGCCCAGTTGCATCAACGCCAGGCCGCCCCGTTGCCAACCCCACCAGGCCAGCAGCAACAACCCCAGCCCCACAGCCAACAGCATAAGACGCGCTGTCATGCTCATGCCGCCTCCATCTGCGCCTGAATGCGCGCCACCGGCCGCTCACGCACCGGCCAATTCAGCGCGGCGGCGAGCAGGCTGAGTAAAATTGCCACCTGCCAGATCAAATCGTAGCTACCGGTTCGATCATAGACCACCCCGCCCAGCCACCCGCCGAGGAACGAACCCAGTTGGTGGAACAGGAACACGATCCCGCCGAGCATCGAGAGGTTGCGCACCCCAAACAGGGTCGCGACGGTGCCATTGGTCAGCGGCACCGTGGACAACCACAGGAATCCCATCGCCATGCCAAACAGATACGCCGTGACTTCGGTGACCGGCGCCCACAGGAACAACACGATCACTACCGCCCGCAACAGATACAAGCCGGTGAGCAGACGCGGCTTGGACATGCGGCCACCGAGCCAACCCGCCGTGTAGGTGCCAAATACGTTGAACAGGCCAATCAAGGCCAGCACCGTGGTGCCCACCGTGGCCGGCAGGTGCTGGTCGACCAGGTACGCCGGCAAGTGCACACCGATAAACACTACTTGGAAACCGCACACAAAAAAGCCGAAGGACAGCAGCCAGAAACCGGAGTGGGAGCAGGCCTCTTTCAGCGCTTCGCCCAGGGTTTGCTGGCCCACCGTGACCGCCAGCGGCCGGTCCTTGAGCATGGCGACCAGCGGCAGGATCAACGCCACCATCAAGCCCAGCGCCAGCAAGGCGGCCGACCAGCCCAGCCAACCAATCAAGCCGAGGGTGCCGGGCACCATGGCGAACTGGCCGAACGAGCCGGCGGCGCTGGCAATGCCCATGGCCATGCTGCGTTTTTCTGGCGCAACGGCGCGGCCAACCACGCCGAGAATCACCGAGAACGAAGTGCCGGACAGGCCAATGCCAATCAGCAAACCTGCGCTCAACGACAATGACCACGCGGAGTCGGACATGCCCATGAGCACCAGGCCGACGGCGTACAACACCCCGCCGACAAACACCGCCTTGGTCGCGCCGAAACGGTCGGCCAAGGCCCCGGTAAATGGCTGCGCCAAGCCCCAGATCAGATTCTGCAAGGCGATGGCAAAGGCAAAGGTTTCACGCCCCCAACCGAATTCGCTGCTCATCGGCGCCAGGAACAGGCCAAAGCCATGCCGTACGCCCAAGGACAACGCCAGGATCAGCGCACTCCCTAAAAGGACCCAACCACTGGTGCGCCACATCGAGGTCATTTCTTATTCTCCGTTCGCGGGTATATACCCGCTTGTAGTCGAACAAACCGCCATTCAGGCGAGTTCATCCAGCAAGGCCAACAACATTTCGCGCTTTTCGGCGCCGAGCTTATCAATCAATTTCTGTTGCGCCGCTTCCCAAGCCGGTAACGCGGCAGTCAGCCGCTCTTGCCCTGTGGCAGTCAACACCACCAGGCGGTTGCGCAAATCGTCACCCTCCACCAACTGCACCAGCCCCTCACCTTCCAGGACGCGCAGGTTGCGCCCCAGGGTGCTGCGATCCAGGCCCATGGCGTCCGCCAGGCTGGAAATGCTCGGCTGGTCGAGACGCTGCAGGTTGCACAACAGAGAATACTGGGCAACGTTGATCCCGAAGCCGTCGAGAGCGCCGTCGTAGTGCCTGCTGACGCCACGGGCAGCGCGTCGCAGGTTGGTGCATAAACATTGGGAGGCAAGCATAGAGCGTGTATATACCCGGAGTTAATCAATTGCAAGAAAGCGTTACAACGCCAGCCCGACCAGCACCGCGGCTTCAAGCAGCTCCAGCAGTGCGCCAGCAGTGTCGCCGGTGGTACCGCCCAGACGCTTGACCATCAACTGGCGCAGCCACACGAAACACAGTGCCGCCAGCAACACCGCGATGCCGCCGCTGAAACCGCCGATCAGAATGCAGGCCAACCCGCTGAGGATCAGCACCTGTTGGCCGACAATTCGCGGCAGATGGTCTGACAGTGCCTGACCCAATCCGCCCGCCCGCACATAGCGCGTGCTGAGAAACAGCGCCAGCATCGAAGCGCGTCCGATCAGGGGCGCCAGGATCAACGCGGCGCCATTGTGTTGTTCGATCAATGCCACCAGCGCGCTGAACTTGAGTAGCAGCACCAAGCCCAGGGTGACCACCGCAATCGGGCCGCTGCGCGGGTCTTTCATGATGCTGAGGGTGCGCTCGCGGTCGCCAAAACCACCCAGCCAAGCATCGGCGCTGTCGGCCAGGCCGTCCAGGTGCAGGCCACCGCTGAGCAACACCCAGGCTGTGAGCAGCAACGCGGCGTGCAACAGCAACGGGGCGCCCTGCAACACCTGGTTGAGGCCCCATAACAGCACGCCGAACAGCAACCCAACCAGCGGATAAAACAACAACGAACGGCCCAGTTCTTGAGGTTGCGGCATGCCCGGCAAGCGAATGGGCAGGCTGCTGAGAAATTGCAGGGCGATCCAGAACGGCAGCATCGTCAGAGTCCTTCCTTCAACACACCATCGGCTTCAACCTGCAGGCCGAACAAGGCACCGTGACCCACTTCAACATTCAGCAGTTGCTCACGGGGCAACCCTCGCGCCTGAGCCAGCAGCAGGCGCATCACACCGCCATGACTGACCAACAGCACCCGCTGGCCCGCGTACGCCTGATGCAGCCGGGCGACAGCGCCAAGCACGCGCTCGGAAAACTGGATGACAGGCTCACCCTCCGGCGGCGTGAAGCCATAGGGGTTGGCCCAGAACAAGCCCAGCCCTTCGGCATCGGTATCCATCAACGCGGCCGCACTCTGCCCTTCCCAGGCGCCGAAGTGAAGCTCCTGCAAGTCAGGCTCCAGACTCACCGGCAAATCAAGTTGCGTCCCCAGCTCCCGGGCGAACAGAGCGCAGCGTTGCAGCGGCGAGCTGATCAGCCGATCCCAGGGCCCTTGCCCCACCACTGCGTCGCGCATCTGCTGCCAGCCGTTGGCGGTCAGCGCATCGTCCAGGCTGCCACGCAGGCCGCCGCCCAGCTCGGTTTCGCCGTGGCGCAGCAGGTCCAGGCGCAAGGTCATGCGGGGCGGTCCGCCACGGCGGCTTCGGCGAAGGTCGCCATCTGCCCGTGCAGCGCACACGCCAGGCGCAACAAAGGCACCGCCAACGCCGCGCCGCTGCCTTCGCCCAGGCGCAGGCCCAGTTCCAGCAACGGTTGCGCATTGAGGCTGTGCAGCACATGGCGATGGCCCGGCTCGGCACCCCGATGGCCGAACACCAACCATTCGCGGCACGCCGGGTTCAAGCGCACCGCCACCAGCGCGGCCACGCTGCAGATGAACCCATCCACCAGCACCACGATGCCTTCCTGGGCGCAGGCCAGGTAGGCGCCAACCAAGGCAGCAATTTCAAAACCTCCGAGATTGAACAGGGTTTGCAACGCATCGCTGCGCTGACCGGCGTGCAACCCCAGGGCGCGCTCGATGACCGCGACCTTGTGGCTGACCCCTGCGGCATTCAAACCGGTGCCAGGGCCTGTGAGGTCAGTGACCTGGCAATCCAGCAATGCGCAGGCCAAGGCACTGGCGGCAGTGGTGTTACCGATGCCCATCTCGCCGCCGATAAACAGCTGCGCGCCGCCTGCCAGGGCGCGGTGTGCGCTGTCTCGCCCGGCTTGCAGGGCCAGTTGCCCCTGAGACTGGGTCATCGCCGGGCCATGCACGAAATTGGCCGTGCCCGCACCGATATTCAGGTGACGAACGCCGGGCAAATCCAGGGACGGCGTGACCGTCCCAAGGTCAACCACTTCCAATTGCGCTTGCAGTTGCCGCGCCAACACACTGATTGCCGCACCACCGGTGACAAAGTTTTGCAGCATCTGCCCGGTCACCGCCTGGGGAAATGCCGACACGCCTTCAGCGACCACGCCGTGATCGCCGGCAAAAATCGCGATCCACAGGTGATCCACCGACGGTTTGACCTGGCCCTGCAAACCCGCCAACTGCACCGCCAGCGCCTCCAACTGACCGAGGGAGCCAGCGGGCTTGGTCAACTGCTGCTGACGCGCCAGCGCCTGTTCGTGGGCTGTGGCATTCACCGCCTTGCAGGGGTTGAGCCACCAGGAATCGGTCATAACGCAGTACCTTTCAAAGTCAGGGGCAGGCCGGCAACCGTCAGCACAACGCGCTGACATTGCTCGGCCAAGGCTTGATGCAGCCAACCGGCTTCATCCACATAACGGCGAGTCAATTCGCCCAGCGGCACGACACCCAGACCGGTCTCGTTGCTGACAAAAATGATTTCCCCCGGCAGCGACGCCAGGGTTTGCAACAGTTGATCACGCTCGCACGCAAGGCGCGCCGGGTCTTCGAGCATCAGAAGATTGGTGAGCCATAAGGTCAGGCAATCCACCAGCAGGCAGCGATCAGTGGCGGCGTTCTCTCGCAGCACACGCGCCAGCTCGATGGGCTCCTCAACCAGGCCCCAATGGTCGGGGCGACGCTGGCGGTGCAAAGTGACACGCTCGTTCATCTCACCATCGAGCGGCTGGCTGGTGGCGATATAAATGACGGCAAGCCCGCTCTCTGCTGCAAGCTTTTCGGCCAGACGGCTCTTGCCCGAACGGGCGCCGCCGAGGATCAATTGATACATGCAAAGGCCCCTGACAAACAATGTGGGAGCGGGTTTGCTCGCCAATAGGGTGTATCAGTTAATGCACCTATGGCTGACCCACCGCATTCGCGACGGTCTGACAGCCGGCGCATATCCATCTGATGCTCCGCAATCCAAATGTGGGAGCTGGCTTGTCGGGTCGCCGCATCGCTGCGAAGACGGCCTGACAGCCAACTGGGATGTTGGATTAGACCGAGTGCATATCCGTTATGTAGGTAACGGCCACTTAGGGTTCCGCCCTGACGGCGGCTCACTTTTGAAAAGCGCAAAAGTAAGCAAAACGCTCTTGCCCCACCACTCGGCACCTCGCCTAGGCTCGGTGTGCCCGTAATCCGACAGGGATTTTGGGGGCCGCCGCCACGCGCCATCCATGGCGCGGGGCGGCTAAACCGGCATCCCTGCCGGTTTACCCCCCAAATCCCTGTC
>NZ_JBQEQE010000008.1:132407-209971 GCF_052046095.1 Pseudomonas sp. 22072 | reverse complement strand
CCGGCCAGCGTGGTTTAACGGGGCGCCTAAGATCAAAAGCAGATCAAGAGCGGCTCGCTTCGCATCGTGGTTACCGTTGAACACTACAGCGTTGTGTAGATACACATGGCTATCGCAGGCAAGCCAGCTCCCACAGTTAGATGGTGTGAACACCGTCAGATCCCACATAGCTTGCGCAACAAATCGGTGTCCAAGTGGTGCTCCACCAAGTCCGCCAACCGCTCGATATCGCGCTCGCGCAAGCCGTGATAATCCACCTCTTGCACATCCTGCAACCCGGCCCAACGCAGCAACGCGCTGCACGCAGCCGGGGTCTCGAACAGGCCGTGCAGGTAGGTGCCTAGAATTTGCCCATCAGGGCTCTGCGCGCCATCGCTGCGGCCATCGTCCAGCAGTACCGCAGCGCTTGCCAAGGCAGCGCCGCAAGTCACCCCCGCATGGATTTCATAACCGCTGACGTCGGCATCTTCCAATACCAGACGCCCACGCACATTGCGCAGTTGTTTCTCTTGTTCCAGGGTGGTGCTGAACGCCAGCAACCCAAGGCCATCACTGGAACCGGCCAGCCCTTCCAGGCCCAACGGGTCGTGGACTTGCTCGCCGAGCATCTGCAAGCCGCCGCAGATCCCCAGTACCTTGCCGCCATAACGCAGATGCCGCGCCACGGCAGTATCCCAGCCGTTGGCACGCAGATAGGCCAGGTCACTGCGCACGCTTTTCGAGCCCGGCAGGATGATCAGGTCAGCAGCAGGTATCGCCTGGCCCGGCCCGACGAACTGCAAGTCCACCTGGGGGTGCAAGCGCAGCGGGTCGAAGTCGGTATGGTTGCTGATGCGCGGCAGCACCGGCACCACCACCTTGAGCACCTGGGCGGCCTTGTCGATCTGGCGCTGGTCGATGCCGTCTTCCGCCTCCAGGTGCAGGTCCATCACGTAGGGCAGCACGCCGACTACCGGTTTGCCGGTCCGCGCTTCGAGCCAGTCCAGGCCTGGTTGCAGCAACGCGATATCGCCGCGAAAACGGTTGATGATGAAGCCCTTGACCCGGGCCTGCTCACTGGGCGACAGCAGCTCCAGGGTGCCGACCAGATGGGCGAACACGCCGCCGCGGTTGATGTCCGCGATCAACAGCACCGGGCAGTCCACCGCTTCGGCGAAGCCCATGTTGGCAATGTCATTGGCACGCAGGTTGATCTCGGCCGGTGAGCCCGCGCCTTCGACGATCAACACCGGGTAGGCCTGGCTCAAACGCGTGTGGGAGGCCAGCACCGCTTGCATCGCAATGGCTTTGTAGTCGTGATAGGCCACAGCATTCATGCTGGTGACAGCACGGCCATGGATGATCACTTGGGAGCCAGTGTCGCTGTTGGGCTTGAGCAACACCGGGTTCATGTCGGTGTGGGGTGCCAGGTTGGCAGCCTGGGCCTGCACCGCCTGGGCACGGCCGATCTCGCCGCCTTCGGCGGTCACCGCGCTGTTGAGCGCCATGTTCTGCGGCTTGAACGGCGCCACCGCGACGCCCTGGCGTACCAGCCAGCGACACAGCGCAGTCACCAGGGTGCTCTTACCGGCGTCGGAGGTAGTGCCCTGCACCATCAACGTGGTCATGTGGCGTCCTTGTAGGCGGCCAGGGCTTCGTCAAGGCGCAGCCAGTCGGCGTCGGTGCCGGGCAGGCCCAAGCGCACGCTGCTGTTGTGCACAAACAAGCGCAGCAGGATGCCGCGTTGGGCCATGAACTCGTACAGCCGTTCAGCGTGGGGGGTAATCAACCACTGGAACAATGCGCAGCCACCGTGAGGTTGAAGGCCGCGGCGCTCAAGCAACTCGAACAGACGCTGGCCGGCTGCGATGCAACGACTGCGCTGGCGCGCATGCCCGTCGGTGTCGCGCAGGCACACTTGGCCCAGCACCCGCGTCGGACCACTGACAGCCCAGGGCCCGACCTGTTCGGCCAACAGCTTGAGCAACTTGCGCTCGGCCAGCACAAAGCCCAGGCGCACGCCGGCCAGGCCGAAGAACTTGCCGAATGAGCGCAGCACGATCAAGCCGACCTGATCGGCATGGCTGGCCAGGCTCAAGTCCGGGGTCACGTCAATGAATGCCTCGTCCACCACCAGCCAGCCACCGCGCTGGGCCAGCCGCGCATGCCAGTCCAGCAGGCGTTGCGGGCTCAGGCTCAAGCCGGTGGGGTTGTTGGGGTTGACCACGACCAGCACGTCGAGGCTGTCGAGAAAGAAGTCGACTTCCTGCTCCTGCACTTCACGCACCACATAACCGGCACGGCGCCAGGCTTCGGCGTGCTCGGCGTAACAGGGCGAAAGCACGCCGACCTTACCGGAACGACGCAGGCGCGGCAGCAGTTGGATCGCTGCCTGGGAACCCGGCACCGGCAGCAACGGGCCGGCACCGTAATACTCGCTGGCAGCCTTCTCCAAGCCGTCATCGGTTTCCGGCAAGCGCGCCCAGGCACGCAAGGGAATCTCGGGAATCGGCCACGGCCAGGGCGCCAGGCCGCTGGACAGGTCGAGCCAATCCGCTTCGGCAATGCCGTACTCAATCGCGGCCTTACGCAGCCGACCACCATGTTCAAGCATAGATTTGCGCCCCCACGCACAGGACCAGCAGCCACAGCCATACGCCGCGCTGCACCAGTTGCCAGCCGCGATCAATGGAATCGGCGTCGGCCGGCGGGCCTTCGCCCAATGGCGGGCGCTGATGCACCTCGCCGTGATAAATCGCCGCGCCGCCGAGTTCCACACCCAAGGCTCCGGCCCCTGCCGCCATCACCGGGCCGGCGTTGGGGCTGTCCCAGGTCGGGCCCTGGGTGCGCCAGCATTTGAGCGCCAGGCGGGTTTTACCCAATAGCGCGTAGGTTAAAGCCACCAAGCGCGCAGGAATATAGTTGAGCACATCATCGATCCTGGCGGCTGCCCAGCCGAAGCGCTCAAAGCGCTCATTGCGATAGCCCCACATGGCGTCCAGGGTGTTGCTCAGACGATAGAGCACCACGCCCGGCACACCGGCCACCACGAACCAGAACAACGCGGCGAATACCGCATCGCTGCCGTTCTCCAGCACCGATTCGGTGGCTGCGCGCGCGACTTCAGTACGGTCCAGTTCGCTGGTCTGGCGGCTGACCAGGTAACTCACACGCGTGCGCGCTTCGTCCAGGTCATCACGGCGCAGAGCCTGGGCCACTGGCATCACGTGCTCGCCCAGGCTGCGCATGCCCAAGGCGCAGTACAGCGCCAGGATCTCCAGCAGCCAGCCGATATAAGGCGCCCAAGACAACGCCGTGGCCAGCAGGGTCAGCGGCACCACCGCGATAAACCACGCGGTCACACCATGGCTGCGCCAGCCACGCCCGCCAGTATTGAAACGTTGCTCGATGCGCCCGGCGAAATTGCCGAACGCCACCAGCGGATGCCAGCGCCTGGGCTCACCCAGCAGCGCATCCAGCGCCACCGCAGCGACACACAGCAAGGCCACACTCATTGACTCACTCCCCACTTGTTTTCATACAGCATGTCACTTAGCGGTCGCGGCTCGGCCCAGCCCTCGAGCTGCAACATCGGTGCCGGGTAAAACTCTGCCACCGGGCCCAGGCACAACACTGCCAGGGGCTTTGCACCGGGTGGCAAACCCAGCAACTCGGCCAGGGCCTGGGGGTCGAACAGCGAAACCCAGCCCATGCCCAACCCTTCCACGCGCGCCGCCAGCCACAGGTTCTGGATGGCGCAGGAGAGCGAGGCCATGTCCATTTCCGGCAAGGTGCGGCGCCCGAAGATGTGGCGCTCGCGATCGTCCATCAAGGCGGCGACCAGTACCTCGGCGCAGTCGCTGATGCCTTCGACCTTGAGCTTCATGAACGCATCGGAGCGCTCGCCCAAAGCTTCGGCGGTGCGCACGCGCTCTTCTTCCACCAACTGTTGAATCTGGCTGCGCAACGAACGGTCGCTGATGCGGATAAAACGCCACGGCTGCATCAGGCCGACACTGGGCGCCTGGTGCGCGGCGTGGAGCAGGCGTTGCAGCAGTTCAGGCGCGACGCTGCCACCGCGGAAGTGGCGCATGTCGCGGCGTTCGGCGATGGCGCGATAGACGGCCTCGCGATCGGCTTGGGGGAAAGCGTTGTCAGTCATGGCCTCATCGGGGGCAAGCCCCCTCCCACATTTGGAATGCATTCCCCTGTGGGAGCTGGCTTGCCTGCGATAGCTGTCTCAAGGTCAGGCGCAAACAACGCGGCCACCGCGCCAGGATTCGACGGAAAATAAAAGTGCACATAGGACGCCGTCATCCGCCCCTGTCGATAGACCGCTTCGGCACCGCGCCCGCCGTTAGGGCTAAGCCCACGGGCAATCGGCGCCCATTCGGTACTGGTCAGAGAATGATGATAGGTATGCCCACGCAAGGTCCCCTCCGGCAGCTCGACACTTTGCAGCGCCAGGGCCGCGAGTTTCTTCTGCATCACCGCATCGCCTTGCAACAAGCCAACCAGTTCGGCGCGTGTACCGTCCACATCGGTCAAGGAGTCGAGCAGATAGAGCATGCCGCCACATTCAGCGAGCAGTGGCTTGCCAGCGGCGTGATGAGCACGAACTGCGCCCAGCATCGAGGTATTGGCCGACAATGCCTGGTGGTGCAGTTCCGGATAGCCGCCGGGCAGATAGAGGCTGTCAGCTTGAGGCAATTGGCGATCATGGATCGGTGAAAAGAACTTCAACTCGGCGCCCATCGCCCGCAGCAAATCCAGGCTGGCGCCGTAGGTAAAGGCAAAGGCTTCGTCACGGGCCACGGCAATCCGCACACCGGCCAGCAAGGGCTCGGCCTCGACCACTTGCGGCGCGGCAAAGGTCACCGGCGGCGGCAGGGCCACTTCGCAACTGCTTCCCAACGCCTGGGCGGCAGCATCCAAGCGTATGTCAAGGTCATTCAGTTCGCTGGCTTGCACCAGGCCCAGGTGGCGGCTGGGCAGTTCGATGCCGGTCTCACGGGATAACGCGCCGTACCAACGCAAGCCCTCGGTGAGGCTGCCTTCAAGCAATTGCGCATGGCGCAGGGTGCCGACGCGATTGGCCAGCACGCCGGCGAACGGCAGGTCGGGCTGATAGCGCGCCAGCCCCAGGGCCAGGGCGCCGAACGTCTGGGCCATGGCGGTGCCATCGATCACGCCCAGCACCGGTACACCGAAGTGCCGCGCCAGGTCAGCGCTGGAAGGCGTGCCGTCGAACAGGCCCATCACGCCTTCGATGAGGATCAGGTCAGCCTCCCCCGCTGCCTCCCAGAGCAGGCGGCGGCTTTCCTGCTCGCCCACCATCCACATGTCCAACTGGTACACCGGCGCGCCACTGGCACGCTCGTGGATCATCGGGTCGAGAAAGTCCGGCCCGCATTTGAACACGCGCACCTTGCGTCCCAGGTTGCGGTGCAAACGGGCGAGCGCGGCGGTGACCGTGGTTTTGCCCTGGCCGGACGCCGGAGCGGCGATCAATACGGCCGGGCAATGACGGGGCTGATTCAAAGTTCGACGCCTTTCTGTGCCTTGATACCGGCCTGGAACGCGTGCTTGAGCATGCCCATTTCGGTGACGGTGTCGCCCATTTCGATCAGCTCAGGCTTGGCGCCACGGCCGGTGACCACCACATGCTGCATGGGGGGGCGGGCTTGCAGGTCGCTGAGTACCTGGTCCAGGTCAAGGTAACCGTGCTTGAGGGCGATGTTCAATTCGTCCAGCACCACCAAGCCGATAGAGGGGTCATTCAACATGGCCCGGGACACCGCCCAAGCCGCTTCGGCAGCGGCGATATCGCGCTGGCGATCCTGGGTTTCCCAGGTGAAGCCTTCGCCCATCACATGAAAGTGCACCTGCTCGGGGAAGCGGCGGAAAAACAATTCTTCGCCGGTGCTGTTACGCCCCTTGATGAACTGCACCACACCGCATTGCATGCCATGCCCCATGGCCCGGGCCAACATGCCGAACGCCGAACTGCTCTTGCCTTTGCCATTGCCGGTCAGCACCAGCAGCAGGCCGCACTCATTGGGGGAATTGGCGATGCGCTCGTCAATCACGGCTTTTTTGCGCAGCATGCGCGCCAAGTGGCGTTCGTCGCGGTCGGGGGAATCAGTCATGGCAGCTCTCCGTTGGGGCTGGACAAAAACGGCGGGCAGGAAAAAGAAAAAACAGACAGCCAAGCATCGCCCACCGTGATGCTGTTGGATGATCCAGGCCGGTCTCCGGGCTCATGAGTGGCGCTTTTGATAGCAAGCAGCCGAGGGTGCGCCTTCCCATATCGCACGCGATACAGTGGCAAACAGCACCGTCTTGACTCATTTACCGTTGCGGGGGCAGCGCCGGAATCGCGGCGGCACTGTGTACAAGTGCGCTCACTCACCGGCTTCCCTGTTTCACTCTGTCGACGCGCGCGCCACAGAGCACCTGGAACAAGCCGCGAAGGTTAGTGGGTTGGGGGTGGAGCGTCAATTAAAGCTGGCCTTGTACTTGAACCATCTGCCGTTCGTGCTTCTCTACCCCTACAGGTATCAAGGAGAAAACCATGCCTAAAACCCGACTCGCCCTACTGATCATGCTTGCAGGCAGCCTCGCCGCGTGCGGCGAAAGCTCGACCCTGCAGGTCGCCGATGGCACCGGTCCCTCGCCCAAGTTGCCGGAGCCGAACAAGACGCTGATCCCCACCGTCAATATCGCCCCGGCCATCGGCTGGCCCGAAGGCGCCAAGCCCATCGCCGCCGCCGGTACCCAAGTGGCCGCGTTCGCCGAAGGCCTGGATCATCCGCGCTGGCTCTACGTGCTGCCCAACGGCGACGTGCTGGTGGCCGAGACCAATGCACCGCCCAAGCCGGACGATGCCAAAGGCGTACGTGGCTGGGTGATGGAAAAGGTCATGGATCGCGCTGGCGCCGGGGTGCCGAGCCCGAACCGTATTACCTTGCTGCGCGATGCCGACCATGACGGTGTGGCAGAAACTCGCACGGTGTTCCTGGAGAACCTCAATTCGCCGTTTGGCATGACCTTGGTAGGCAACGACCTGTATGTGGCCGATTCGGATAAGTTGCTGCGCTTCCCCTATCAGCCGGGTGAAACCGCAATCACAGCCCCAGGCGCCAAGGTAGTGGACTTACCGGGCGGCCCCTTGAACCACCACTGGACCAAAAATGTGGTGGCCAGCCAGGACGGCAGCAAGCTGTACGTGAGCGTCGGCTCCAACAGCAACGTCGGCGAAAACGGCCTGGAAGCCGAACAGGGCCGCGCCGCCATTTGGGAAGTCGACCGCGCCAGCGGCCAACACCGCATTTTTGCCTCCGGCCTGCGCAACCCCAACGGCATGGCGTGGGAGCCACAGAGCGGCAAGCTGTGGACGGCGGTCAACGAACGCGATGAGATCGGCAGTGACCTGGTGCCGGATTACATCACCTCGGTCAAGGATGGCGGCTTCTACGGCTGGCCCTTCAGTTATTACGGCCAGCATGTGGATGTGCGTGTCACCCCGCAGAACCTGGACATGGTCGCCAAGGCCATCGCTCCCGACTATGCGGTAGGCCCTCATACTGCGTCGCTGGGGCTGACCTTCGCCGAGGGCAGCAAACTGCCCGCTCCCTTCAGTAATGGCGCATTTATCGGCCAGCATGGTTCCTGGAACCGCAAGCCGCACAGTGGCTACAAGGTGATTTTCGTGCCCTTCGAAGGGGGCCAGCCGAAAGGGCAACCGGTGGATGTGCTGACGGGGTTTCTTGATAGCGATGAGAAAGCCATGGGCCGGCCGGTCGGCGTGGTGATAGATCAGCAGGGGGATTTGCTGGTGGCCGATGATGTGGGCAATAAGGTTTGGCGAGTGTCGGCTGTTAAGTAAATCGCCACACACCAATGTGGGAGCGGGCTTGCCCGCGATTACGGTGGCCCAGCCAACCAATCCGTTGACTGACACACTGCATTCGCGGGCAAGCCCGCTCCCACATTTTGGAGTTTATTGATTCAGGGGTTACGCGCCAGATTTCCTGGCAACACGCGCTTGGCGCTCAGGTAGGCATTCTGCCAATACGCTTTGGATAGCGTATCCAGCTTCACCGTACCGCCGGTTTGAGGCGCGTGTACGAAGCGGCCCTCCCCCACATAGATGCCCGCATGGCTGACCCGCGAACCACCACCGGTGGCGAAGAACAGCAGGTCGCCGGTTTGCAGGTTTTGTTCGCTGACGTCCTGGGCACGCATCACGATCAATTCACGGGTGGTGCGCGGCAATGAGATGCCGGCAGCGTCGCGGAATACAAAGCCGATCAGGCCACTGCAATCAAACCCCGAGTCCGGTGTGTTGCCGCCCCAGCGGTAAGGTGTGCCGACCAGGCCCAGCGCACGAAAGAGCACGTCTTCGGCAGCAGGCGAGAAATTCTGGGTGGCATAGTTGAACACCGGCTTAGGCTTGACCGCGACGGGCGCGGGCGGCGGTGTACGGCTGGCGCAGGCGCTGAGCAGCGCGGCGCAAACAATAAGCATCAGGCGGGCCGAGGTCGACATGTGCAGAACAATCCTGGTCTGGATGCGGCTTTCGCTGCCGAACGTTGAAAACCAGAACGCGCAAGCAAAGCTCGCGCGAACGGATGACAACAATGTCCAGGGATTCTAGCGCTTACACGTCAAACTTCAAGTATCACTTTAACTTTACTTACTAGCGGTAACCGTAGTCGGAGCCATGGCGAGTGCACGCTTGGCTTCGATGAAGGTTTTGCTCCAGTAGCTGTCACCCAGGTTATCGACCCGAACACCACCACTGCGGCGGCTGCTGGAGTGGATAAATTGGTTATCGCCCAGGTAGATACCGGCGTGACTGACACGACCGCGGCCACTGGTACTAAAGAAAAGCAGATCACCGGGCTTGAGGTTGTTGCGTGCGACCAACGGTGCATTCACGTTGATCATCTCGCGTGTAGAGCGCGGCAGATTCATGCCGGCTTCTTCACGAAACAGGTAGCCAATGAAACCACTGCAATCAAAACCGGCTTCCGAGGTGCCGCCGAAACGGTAACGGGTACCGATCAAGGACATGCCGCGCTCAAGGATGCTGTCGGCCAGAAGAGGGAGTTGGTAAGGCTTGCTGTCAGAGAACTCGGCGAGTTCTTTTTCGGTTGCCACCTCTTCTTCATAAACAGAAGCAGACTGTGCAGCAACGAACTTTGCCTGATTTTGAACCTGTGGTTTTTGCTGTTCTGCCACCTGCTGAGGGTGGGAGGCGCAGCCAAACAACAGGGTAACGAGTGCGAGAGGCACGAGGGGTGCGAAGCGATTTAGCATGGGCACGACCGTGGCTGATGTGTAAAGAAGCCGAGACTATGCCCTCTATCACATCGATTTGCAAATTCAATCGCGATCTATGTGACTTATCGTTTCGACTATGCCATCTAAGCCGTGATTCCATTTTTCGGTTCAGTTGCGTAGCCCCTCGGGCTCAAACGCAGGTTTTCTGACGCCTTGAAAATGCCGACACACGGAAAATCAAGACCTTACCAGCCCAAGGTTTCTTTCAGGAAAGGGATCGTCAATTTTCTTTGTGCCTGCAAGGAAGCCTGGTCGAGTTGCTCAAGCAAATCGAACAGCGCGCTCATGCTGCGGGTGCCACGGGTGAGGATAAAGTGCCCGACTTCGTCGGTCAGGTGCAGGCCACGACGGGAAGCGCGCAGTTGCAGCGCACGCAGCTTGTCCTCATCGGATAACGGGCGCATCTGGAAGATCAACGCCAGGGTCAGGCGCGACTTGAGATCAGCCAGCTTCACCGGCAGTTCACGCGGCGAGGTGGACGCAGCGATCAGCAAGCGCCGGCCGCTATCGCGCAAGCGGTTGAACAGATGAAACAGCGCCTCTTCCCACTCCGGCTTGCCGGCCACTGCCTGCAGGTCGTCGAGACACACCAGTTCATATTGCTCAAGGTTATCGAAGATGCCGATCCCGCGGTCCATCAACTCGGCCAAGGGCAGGTAGACCGCCGGCTCGCCCGTCTGCTCGAAGCGCAGGCACGCGGCCTGCAGCAGGTGGGTACGCCCCACGCCATGCTTGCCCCACAGATAGATCAGGCTTTCAGTCCACCCGGCGTCGGCTTCGCAAAGCCGCTCCACATAGCCGAGTGCAGCGGCATTGGCGCCTGGGTAGTAGTTGATAAAGGTAGCGTCATCACGCAGACGCACACCTAGGGGCAGCTGAATCGGTTTCATGCTGACTGAACGGCTCCCATCGAACCGTTAGTGGCCTCTATGTAAAGTTTGCAAAGTTTATACCCGTGACGCCGGGCGCACAATGCAGCAGACCACAAGCAAAATCAAAGGTTTGCGTTAACCCGGAGGTTTTACGCAGTTTGTTTGACGCACCCCGGCGCCAGAAACAACAAACCCGGCCAGGGCCGGGTTTGTGACACCGCGATTACAACTCGGGCTCATCCACCCCGGTATACACGTCCGAATCCTTGTACAGGTCGTGCACATGGCGCACCAGCACCATGATCACCGCCGCCACCGGCAGCGCCAACAGGATGCCGGTAAAGCCGAACAGCTCGCCACCCGCCAAAATCGCAAAGATCACTGCCACCGGGTGCAGGCCGATTCGATCGCCCACCAGCAGTGGCGTCAGCACCATGCCTTCCAAGGCCTGGCCCACCATGAACACTGCGACAATCCCCAGCATCGGGTACAGGTCGCCGCCGAACTGGAACAGCCCGGCCACCAGCGCCGCACCGATGCCGATCACAAAGCCCATGTAGGGCACGATGGCCGCCAGGCCCGCGATCAAGCCGATCAACAGCCCCAACTCCAGGCCGATCGCCATCAGGCCAGCAGCGTAAATCACCCCCAGGGCCAGCATCACCAGCAACTGGCCACGCACGAACGCCCCCAATACCTCATGACACTCCGCTGCCAGGGAAACAACACGCTCTTCGCGGTCACGAGGCAGCAGACTGCGGATCTTGGCCATCATGATGTCCCAGTCTCGCAGCAGGTAGAACGCCACCACCGGGATCAGCACCAGGTTGGTCAACCAGCCGATCAGCGCCAGGCTCGATGCAGTCGCCTGGCTGAGCACCACCGTGACGATATCGGTGGTCTTGTCCATGTGCTCGCTGATGGCTGCCTTGACCTTGTCGAACTTCCAGAAGCCATCCGCCAGCCCGAACTTGGACTGGGCCCACGGCATCGCCGTGTGCTGCAACCAGTCGAGCATCTGCGGCGCCAGCTCATAGAGGCGAAACAGCTGCTTGGCCAACATCGGCACCAATATCAACACCAGCGCCGTGATGATCAACGTGAACAGCGCAAACACCGTGATCACGCCCCAGGTGCGCGACATGCCGACTTTTTCCAGGCGATCCACCACCGGATCGAACAGGTAGGCGAGCAGCAGCGCCACCAGGAACGGCGTCAGGATCGAATGCAGCAAGAACACAAAAACGCACAGCAGGACAATCCCGCCAAGCCACACCCAACGACGCGTATCCGCCATAAACCACTCCATCTGTTTTTTACGCCCTTCTTCTATATAGAAGGAGGAACACTATTTACCAACGAAAACGCAATTGCGCCTGGGGCTCAGGTGCAACAGCCGGTTGCGTGCCATCGATCACGGCTGGCTGGGCCGGGGCTTCGCCAGCAGGAATTTCCTGCAGCTTGGCCAGGCTCAATTGGGTGCGCAGTTGTTCGGCGCTGCCATTGACGCGATACACAATCCGGTTGCCATCCACCCACTGCGGCTGGCCGCCAAAGGGCTCCAGCAAACGACCCAGGGCGGCGTAGCGCTCAAGGTTCATGCCTTGTACCTCAAGCAGTTGCTCAGTGCTCACGCCCGGCTTGACCGCAAAGCGTGGCGCCAGCTTTTGGCTGACCGCCAGCAATACCGCATCGGCGAGCGCGGCAGTGTCAGCGCCTTGGGCGGTGCCCTCCTCAGCCTTGTCGCCCAGCCACAGGCGCCATTTGGCCTGCCATTGACTGCCTTCCTGGCGCGCATGCACCGCCAGCAAAGCATCGGCACCGTAACGCTCGGAGGCTGCGCGCAAAGGCGTGGCGTCGGGGCTTTCAAGATTCGGCGCGGTGGCGACTACCTGTTCATCCAGGTCTCCCAACGGCAAGCGCAGCGGCAGCCCCCTGTGTTGCGCGGCTCGGCGCAGGGCCTGGGCAACGGCCTGGCCATCGCCGACCAGGCTGCTGCCTTCAGTTGAATCGTTCAGCCACCAACCCAGGATCGACGGCCGGTTGCTGCCCCAGATCGACAGGCCGGCATCACGCAAGGCGCGATCGGTGCTGACCGGGTCGAAGTCCACTTGCAGGCTTTCCGGCGGGCCGGCGTCGTAGCCGTACTGGCTGATGATTTGTTGCGGGTCTTTGCGGATCGCTGCCAGGCCCGGGCCATCGGCGGCCTTGGCGTCGCCGGTCAGGCGAATCACCAGGGTCTGCACGGCACGCTGGGTGGCTTGGTCGCGCTCTTGGGGCGACTGGCTGCTGACTGGTTCAAGTACTTGATAGAGGCCATTGAGGGTTTCGGCATGACTCGCCAGGCTGACCAACGACAAGCAGCCTACAAAGAAGAATTTACACAGACGCATGGAAGATTCCCGAACGACAAATTTAGCGGTTGGAACAGACCGCGTGATCTCGGTTTGGCAAGGCTGTGACACAGCGACCGGTAAAACATTCACAGGGTCCCGGTAAGTTTTCATACTGTCATAACGCTAGCGAGCTCAAGGCTATACCTTAATACGCACGATTACCGGCCCGATTTGCATTTTTTTGAGCTCATATGCCCTGCCCGTCGGCCCGAGGATGGCCGCTGCCCCTCAAGCCTGATAAAATCGCGCGCCTTCGCAGACCGTCAACGGCAGGGCCCTTTCCAAAAGCCCCCGCCCGCCCGGTCGTTACCCAGAAATCCCCCCTAAAGGCCTGGATCATGAGCAAGCAACCCTCCCTGAGCTACAAGGACGCCGGTGTAGACATCGACGCCGGTGAAGCATTGGTCGAACGCATCAAGAGCGTCGCCAAGCGCACTGCGCGCCCTGAAGTCATGGGTGGCCTGGGCGGTTTTGGCGCCCTCTGCGAAATCCCGGCCGGCTACAAGCAGCCTGTACTGGTGTCCGGCACCGACGGCGTAGGCACCAAGCTGCGCCTGGCCCTGAACCTGAACAAGCACGACAGCATTGGCATCGACCTGGTCGCCATGTGCGTCAACGACCTGGTGGTGTGCGGCGCCGAGCCGCTGTTCTTCCTCGACTACTACGCCACCGGCAAGCTCAATGTCGAGACCGCGACCCAGGTCGTGACCGGCATCGGCGCCGGCTGCGAATTGTCGGGTTGCTCCCTGGTCGGCGGTGAAACCGCTGAAATGCCAGGCATGTACGAAGGCGAAGACTACGACCTGGCCGGCTTCTGTGTCGGTGTGGTGGAAAAAGCCGAGATCATCGACGGCTCCAAAGTAGCTGCTGGTGACGCCCTGCTCGCCCTGCCATCGTCCGGCCCGCACTCCAACGGCTACTCGCTGATCCGCAAGATCATCGAAGTGTCCGGCGCCGACATCGAGAACATCCAGCTCGACGGCAAGCCACTGACCGACCTGTTGATGGCGCCCACCCGCATCTACGTCAAGCCACTGCTCAAGCTGATCAAGGACACCGGCGCCGTCAAGGCCATGGCCCACATTACCGGTGGCGGCCTGCTGGACAACATCCCGCGCGTACTGCCAAAAGGTGCCCAGGCGATCGTCGACGTGGCCAGCTGGCAGCGCCCGGCAGTCTTCGATTGGCTGCAGGAAAAAGGCAACGTCAACGAAACCGAAATGCACCGCGTGCTGAACTGCGGCGTAGGCATGGTGATCTGCGTCGCGCAGGAACACGTTGAAACCGCGTTGAACGTGCTGCGTGAAGCCGGCGAACAACCTTGGGTCATTGGCCAGATCGCCACTGCTGCCGAAGGCGCAGCCCAGGTTGAACTGAAGAACCTCAAGGCTCACTGATGCCCCAGACCTGTGATGTCGTGGTGCTGCTTTCCGGCACCGGCAGTAACTTGCAGGCCCTGATCGACAGCACGCGCACCGGCGACAGCCCGGTGCGCATCGCTGCGGTGATTTCCAACCGCAGCGACGCCTACGGTCTGCAACGCGCCCGTGACGCGGGTATCGATACTCGCTCCCTGGATCATAAGGCGTTCGACGGTCGCGAGGCCTTCGACAGCGCCTTGATCGAACTGATCGACGCCTTCAACCCCAAACTCGTGGTCCTTGCGGGTTTCATGCGCATCCTCAGCGCAGATTTCGTCCGGCACTACGAAGGGCGCCTGCTCAATATCCACCCTTCCCTGCTGCCCAAGTACAAAGGCATGCACACCCACCAGCGCGCCCTCGACGCCGGCGACAGTGAGCATGGCTGCAGCGTGCACTTTGTGACCGAGGAACTCGATGGCGGGCCTCTGGTCGTACAGGCAGTGGTTCCGGTAGAGTCAGGCGACTCGGCGCAGACGCTTGCGCAACGGGTTCATACCCAGGAACACAGGATTTACCCGCTGGCTGTTCGCTGGTTTGCCGAAGGACGGTTGATTCTTGGCGACCAGGGTGCATTATTGGACGGCCAGTTACTCGCGGCCAGCGGCCACTTGATTCGAACCTAGGAGATTTTATGCGTCGCGCCCTGCTTTTCGCTTTTGCGCTGTTCGCTTTGCCTGCCGTACAAGCGGCAGACCTTCACCCCTTCTCCGTCAGCTACACCGCCGACTGGAAACAACTGCCCATGAGCGGTTCGGCTGAACGCAGCCTGAGCAAGAATGGCGACGGTACCTGGACCTTGAATTTCAAGGCCTCGATGATGATTGCCAGCCTGACCGAAACCAGTGTGATCCTGTTCGACAAGGACACCCTGCAACCCAAGAGCTACAGCTTCGAACGCGGCGGCCTGGGCAAGGCGAAGAAGATCAACCTGGACTTCGACCAGAGCGCCAAGAAAGTCACCGGCTTTGAAAACAAAGACCCGGTCAATGTCACGCTCGAAAGCGGCATGCTCGACAAGTCCACCTACCAGCTTGCCCTGCAACGCGATGTTGCCGCCGGCAAGAAGAGCATGAGCTACCGTGTGGTTGAAGGTACAGATACCGATACCTACGACTTCCGCGTGATCGGCTCGGAAAAGGTCCAGACCAAGGTCGGTTCGATCGACGCGATCAAGGTCGAGCGCGTGCGCGACCCGTCGCAGAGCAAGCGCATCACACAGATGTGGTTTGCCAAGGACCAGGGCGGCATTCTGGTTGCCCTGCGTCAGGTCGAGACTGACGGCAAGGAATACAACATCATGCTGCAGGATGGCACCGTTGACGGTAAGGCCGTCAAAGGCAGCTGATTGCTGATGCACCGAAAAGAGCCTCGCTGAATGCGGGGCTTTTTTTTGCCTGCGATAGCGGTGCCGAGGTCAACCTAGCCAACCTGAACATGAAACTTTTGTCATAAAGCCGCTGCGATGGCGACGCAATGCCTTGGTTTACAAGGCTTGCAGCATTGTTGCGTTCCCCGCAATGAATTATTGCGCGCAAAATCAGTTTACTTAGCAAGCTAACAAATCATATAACAGAGGCCTGCGACGACTTGCCGCAGATCAACCAGAGATTGGAGCAAGCAGATGACTGTAAAAGTAACTGAACGCGACGATGAACATATGTCCCATGAAGCAGTAGGCCACGGGATTCACATCTGGGATGTCCATCAGCAAGACGTATTGGTCGGCATGTTTCACAACGAGAGCGACGCCCACAACTATAAAAACGAGCTCGAAACTCTCGAACTGCAACGCCAGGCAAAAAGCTCCTGAAGCTCTGAAATCATGTGGACGCCCGGCCCACGCAGCCGGGCCGTTTACGAGAAACCGCGCCTTTGGGGCGCGGTTTTTTTGTCAATAATCGCCATAAATTAATGTAACAAAAACACACAAAAATAATGATTCTCGATATCATTCGTTCGCTTTTCATTCAGGCTCACGAATCAGGGAATCAATTAGATGCATGGAAATAGCAGCAAGCCAGAAAACGCGTTACTGGAACGCTGGAGCGAAGCACTTGCCACTGCGCAATTTAAGGCCAGCCACGTCAGCCTCGAAGCCCTGATCAATACGCTGGCACCTGCCGCCGAACGTAGCTTCCAACGCCTGATCCAAGCATTGTTTCGTGAAAGCCTGCTGGACCCCAGCACTCTCCTTTATGACGAACATGGCCATTGCTCGCTGACACTGGCTTGCCAGGCCCGATTGCGTTTCGAACATTTGCACCCTGGCCGCATGGCAAGCTGGGACCTGCGTGGCGAAGTCATCCTGTTGCGCGAAGGCCAGCCCGAACAGAAAATCCAGTTCCCCTCACAGTTGTTGACGTTGCTTAACGCCAGCCTCGAGTCGCCTGCCGACCGGGAAGTGCTCAACCGCCTCAACGTAGAGATCGACGACAGCTTCATCAACGACACCTTGTGCCTCGCCTTCCATGAGCAATGGACGCTCAAGCTGCATGCGTCAATGGACCCGGTGCATCAAGACAACCTGCTGAGTCATCTCAAGAACAGCCCGAGCGTTATCAACCCGACTTCCGTGCTTGAACAGTGGGGAACATTGGGTCACCCATGGCACCCCAACTACAAGACCAAGCTGGGCCTGAATACCGCACAAGTCATCAACTATTCGCCGGAGTTCGAAGCACGCTTCCCGGTGCTGCTGTGCGCGCTGCATCGCCAGTTTGCCCATGTCGAAAAGTTGGCCGGTACCGCCGACTACTGGCAGTGGTGGAGCGAGCACTTCCCGCAGGCAGCACGGCAATTGACCGCAGCCCTGCAAGCGCAGGGCCTTCAGGCAGACGATTATCTGCCGTTGCCTGCCCACCCTTGGCAGGCACGCCAGGAGTTGCCTCAACTGTTCGCCAACGAAATCGGCGACAAACTGCTGGTGCTGACCGATATCGTCGCGTTTACTGCCCACCCCACCATGTCATTCAGAACCGTGTTGCCTGAAGGCCGTCGCGATGCACCGATGGTCAAACTGCCCGTGTCACTGCGCCTGACCAGCGTACAGCGCACCGTATCGCCGCGTTCAGCGCGCATGGGCCCACGGATCAGCCATCTGCTGCTGAGCATCCTGGAACGCGAGCCTGCGATTCAAAAATGCCTGAACATCGTTCCCGAGCGGATCGGTGTGCATTTCCAGCCACAACCGGCCAATGACGAGCACTCCCGCCACCTGGCGGTGCTCTATCGCGACAATCCCCAGAGCCAGCTCCAGCCGGACGAAATGGCCGTGCCGGTGGGCAGCCTGTTTGCCATTGATCAACACGGCCAGCCGCTGCTGCGCCAATGGGTGCGCCTGAGCCAAGGCAAGGATGACGCGGCGGCCATGCTCGCCTTCTTCCATGATTACGCGGCGATCAGTGTGCCGGCGCTGCTGGGCATGTATTTACGCTACGGCATCGCTTTTGAGGCCCATCAACAGAACTCCTTCATGGTGATGGCCGCAGACGGACAATTGAGCCGTCTTCTGTTGCGCGACTTCGGCGATATCCGAATCGACCGCAAAACCTTGCACGCCCACGGCCTGGACATTGAACTGCACGACCCGAAGATGACGCTGTACGACGACGCAGGTTTCGTACGGGACAAGCTGCTGCACACCGTTTTCATGTGCCATCTGGGCGAGCTCATCCTGCTTGCCGCGCGCCACTTCGACATCCCCCAGGCGCTGCTCTGGAATGAACTGTCAGCTCAGGTCAGCCAGTGTTTTGACGACATGCGCTCGCAGGTTGATCCGCAGCGCTGGGCCACCGAGCGCGAAGCACTGCTGGAGCAAGCATGGCCGGCCAAGTCGTTCATGCGCATGCGCCTGCTGGAGAGTCATGCCGATATCGTCGGGCGGTTGCCTAACCCGTTGAGCGCGGCCGCCAATGCCGACTAACAACACAGCGCTGCGGCTGCTGGTGGTGATTCAGTTGGTGTCGATGGGGGCGATGGAAATGAGCGGCCCGTTCTGGCCGCTGCAAATCCAGAAGTTGCTGGGCACTGCAAATGCCCAGTACACCGGCCTGCTGTCTTCGCTGGTGTATGCCGGGCCGATGATGGCAGCGATGATTCTCACACCCATGTGGGGGAAGCTGGGCGACCGTACCGGCCATAAGCCCATGATCATCCGCGCATTGCTGGCACTGGCGGTGTGCCAGGCGCTGGCTGCGATAACGCCTGATCCGTGGTGGCTGGTGGTCATCCGCGTGGTGCAAGGTGCGTTGGCCGGCTTCATTGCAGCGGCCCAAGCCTACGCACTGGCCTGCTGCGGCGAGGGTGGGCGCGGGCACATTCTTGCCAGGCTGCAATCAGCCACCGCTGTAGGCTCCCTGGCCGGACCGGTATTGGGCGGCTGGCTCATGGACATATCCGGTTTCGCATTGCTGTGCTACAGCGCCACCGTCGTCTGCCTGTTGTGCGCGATAATCAGCGCGTTTTTACCCAGCGACTCACCACGATCGAGACCTGCCCGCACGTCCAAGCCTGCCGCACTCCCAAGAGGCTGGATTGGCGCGATGCTGGGGATCATCGTATTGATCCAGGCAGCCAGGATGATGCCGCAACCGTTTTACGCCTTATATGTCGCCCAGGTTTTGCACGCGCCCGCGTGGCTGATCGGCGCCAGCTATGGCGCCAGTGCCTTGACCCTGGCACTGTCCGCGCCGTTGTGGGGCCGCCTGTTCGATCGACATCAGCCAGCCCATACGCTGCGCATCATCGAGTGGGTCACCTGGGCCTGCGCGCTCACGCTGGCCTGCACGGCGCTGGCCAGTGAGTGGTTGGGGTTCATCGCCAGCAGGCTGCTGTGGGGCGTGTGGCAGGGGGCTTTGTTGCCCGTGGCCTACACACTGATCGCCACTACCGTAGCGCACAGCCAGCAGGGTTTTGCCCTGGGCATGGGCAACAGCGCCGCGAAAGCTGGTGCGCTGTGCGGCGCATTGTTGGGCGGTATCGGCATGGGGTGGGTAGGCCTGGCACACAGCTTCTGGCTGGTCGCACTGACCTATGCCTTGGCCGCCGTGAGTATCCGCGCCATCCGTTCGTTTGCGCGAGCGCCTGAGACATCCGATTTTTCTGTCAATACTTCTAATAACTCTGAGACATGATCATGAACACATCGCAATGGGCAGTACTGCTGCCACTTCTTGGGTCAATAAGTGCCCCTGCCTGGGCCGATCAGACAGAGCAGACACAGGCAGCCCCGACCAGTCTGCAACTGCAGGCGACAGTGGTATCGGCCACGCGCAGCGAAACCAGCATTGCGCAGATTCCAGGCTCAGTGCAGGTGATCAATGAAGCGCAAATCCGCCAGCAGACCGGGGCAGGACGTCGGGTTGCAGATATCCTCGGCCAACTGGTGCCTGGCATTGCCCCTTCCAGCGGCGGCATGAGCAACTTCGGCCAGACGCTTCGCGGGCGCAATACCCTGATCCTGATCGACGGGGTTTCGCAAAACGCCACGCGCGATAACTTCCGCCAGCTCAACAGCGTGGCACCGGAAAGCATCGAGCGTATCGAAGTGATCTCCGGCGCCAGCAGCGTCTACGGCGCAGGCGCATCGGGCGGCATCATCAACATCATCACCAAACGCAACCAAGGTGAAGACCTGGCGTTCAGCAGCAAGATCGGCATGACCGCCGGCAACAACCTCAGCCACAAGGGGTTCGCTTACCAGGCGTTCCAAAGCGCCACCGGGCGCAAAGGCCCGGTGGACTGGTACCTCTCGGGCAACACCGTGCAGCGCAACGATCAGTTCGACGGTAATGGCAAGCGCATTCCCCAGGACACGTCCCAGGGCAGCAACATGGACACCGATACCTACGACCTGCAAGGTCGCTTCGGCTATGAGCTTGATGACGACAAGAAGATCAGCCTGTCGCTGCAAGACTACAAGGACGAACAAGACACCCGCTACACCAAGAACCCCCGCATCACCAGCAACGCAGTCGCCGTAAAAGGCCTGGACCTGGGCGACCAACCCTACACCCACAACCAGGCGGTCAACCTCAACTACGCCGACAAGGATTTCTACGGCCAGGGCCTGCAGATCGAAAGCTACTGGCGGCGGGCCGACGCCCTGTTCTTTCCAGACCTGTCCCGAGGCCGGGCAGGCGTGTCAGATAACAACAGCGTGCAGGACGTCTACGGCCTGCGTGCAGCGGTCGATACCCAGATGCCGGACATCGGCCCGGCAACGGGCAACCTGGTATGGGGCGCGGACTACGACCATGAAACCTCACGCCAGCGTGGCGACCAATACCGGGTCAATGGCCTGACCTACACGAAAACCGGTACCACGTTCGAACTGGGTCCAGATATCGAGACCACCACCAAAGCCATCTTTGGCCAGCTCTCCTACGACATCGACAACTGGACCTTGCGCGGTGGCGTACGTCGCGAATGGATTGAAAGCAAGGTCTCCGACAGCATCGCATACGGCGAAATCGTCCAGACCGGCAACCGCGCGACACTGCCCGGCGGCACGCTCAAATACGATGACACGCTCTATAACCTCGGTGCGGTGTACCACCTGACCGACAACCAGGATGTGTTCGTCAACTTCAGCCAGGGCTTTTCCCTGCCGGATATCCAGCGCTTCCTGCGTGACGTGAACAGCAAATACGATATCCAGGACCTCAATGCCCAGGCCTTGAAGGTCGACAGTTACGAGCTGGGCTGGCGTGGCGACTGGGACAAGTGGCAGGCCAGTGTCACCGCGTACGAAAACACCTCGGATGTCACGCAGTTCTATGATGCCAATGATCGTGTGCTGCGCCTGATCAATCAGAAAGAACGCGTGCGTGGCGTCGAAACCGGCCTGACCTATAACATCACCGACCAATGGTCCGTCGGTGGTACTTACGCTTACGCCAAAGGCGAGACCCAGCAGAACGGCAAGTGGATCGACCTGCCTGCCACCCGCATCTCCCCCGCCAAGACCACAGCGTTTGTCGGCTACGAGCGTGACGACTACAGCCTGCGCTTGCAGGGGATGCGCCTGGCCAATTATGACGCTGCGGCAAAGGACAACAACGGTCGCGATATCCAGGGCTACACCCTGGTCGACCTGCTGGGCTCGGTAAGGCTACCGGTAGGCCGCCTCGAAGGTGCGGTGTACAACCTCACCAACCGCAACTACCAGAACATGTTCGCCCAGGCCAACGCCCGCGCACCGTACCCGAATGCCGAGGGTCGTACCTTCAGCCTGAGTTACGCAGTGGATTGGTAACCGGTTGGTGCTGCACGCTTAAAACACAAACCCCGCCTTTTGGCGGGGTTTGTCATTTCCAGCGGCTTACCACATCAGATCATCAGGGATCTGGTAAGCGGCGTACGGATCATCCTCGTCCGGCACCTGGCTTTCGGTGAGGATGTTGAGCTGCACGATACGCTCCGGAGCGCGCTCCTGGATTTTAAGCGCCGCTTCCCGCGGGATCACCTCGTAGCCGCCGCCGTGGTGCACGATAGCCAGGGAGCCGTTGCTCAGCTTGTTGCGCATCAGCGTGTTGACCGACAGGCGCTTGACCTTCTTGTCATCCACGAAGTTGTAGTAGTCCTCGGTGGTCAGCTTGGGCAGGCGCGAGGTCTCGATCAGTTGCTTGACCTGGGCGGTACGCGCCTTGGCTTCGGCTTTTTCCTGCTGCTGACGGTTCAGCTCCTGGTCACGCTTGACCTTCTCGGCGTGTGCCTCAGCAGCCAGGCGCGCCTGGGTATCATCGACTTCGGCCTGGCCCTTGTGGACCAGGCGCTGCTGTTTCTGTTTCTCTTTGCCGACCTGCTTGGCCTGCTTTTGGTTGACCAGACCTGCTTTGAGCAACTGGTCGCGAAGGGAAAGGCTCATGGTGCTTACTCACTTAGGCAACTGCTCAACCGCAGCTGGACACATTCTTTTCCTGACGTTTGGCTTCACCCCAGAGGGCGTCCAACTCTTCGAGGGTGCAATCTTCTATGGGTTGGTGTGTATCGCGCAATGCCTGTTCGATAAATCGGAAACGTCGTTCGAACTTGGCATTGGCACCGCGCAAGGCAGTTTCCGGGTCGACCTTGAGGTGACGGGCCAGGTTGACCGCGGCAAACAGCAGGTCGCCGACTTCATCGGCGATGGCCGCCGCATCGTTATCGGCCATGGCTTCGAGCACTTCGTCCAACTCTTCGCGCACGTTGTCCACCACCGGCAACGCGGAAGGCCAGTCGAAACCAACCTGGCTGGCGCGCTTTTGCAATTTGGCCGCACGGGACAACGAGGGTAAGGCGGTGGGCACATCATCGAGTAGGGAGAGTTGCTCGGGAACGTCGGACTTTTCTGCGCGCTCCTCAGCTTTGATCTGCTCCCAGCGCTCCTTGACCTGTTCTTCGCTCAACTGCGGGATATCCAGCGGTGCGTACAGGTCGCCGGTTGGGAACACGTGAGGATGCCGGCGAATCAACTTACGAGTGATGCTGTCGATCACGCCGGCAAATTCGAAGCGCCCTTCTTCCCGGGCCAGTTGGCTGTAATACACCACCTGGAACAGCAGATCGCCCAGCTCGCCTTGCAGATGGTCAAAGTCGCCGCGCTCGATGGCGTCGGCCACTTCATAGGCCTCCTCCAGCGTGTGCGGGACGATGGTCGCGTAGGTTTGCTTGATGTCCCACGGGCAGCCGTACTGCGGGTCGCGCAGGCGGCTCATCAGGTGCAGCAGGTCTTCGAGTGAATACATCGTATCTCTTTCCGCTGAAAATCCAATGTGGGAGCTGGCTTGCCTGCGATGCTTGCGACTCGGTGCTTCAGTTAAACCGAGGTGATGCTATCGCAGGCAAGCCAGTTCCCACAGAAAACAACTCCACATGTCAGTCGGCTGTCATCCTGCTAATCATGGGGTGCGGTTGCGCCGGGTTTCGATGATGTTCGGCAACTGGGAAATCCGCCCCAGCAACCGTCCCAGTGCGTCCAGCCCCGGAATCTCGATGGTCAGGGACATCAATGCAGTGTTGTCTTCCTTGTTCGAACGGGTGTTGACCGCCAGCACGTTGATCCGCTCGTTGAGCAGCACTTGCGAGACGTCACGCAGCAAGCCGGAACGGTCGTAGGCACGGATGATGATGTCGACAGGGTAAGTGAGCACCGGCACCGGACCCCAGCTGACCTGGATGATCCGCTCCGGTTCGCGCCCGCCCAGTTGCAGCACCGAGGCGCAATCCTGGCGGTGAATGCTCACGCCACGGCCCTGGGTGATGTAGCCGACAATGGCGTCGCCCGGCAACGGCTGGCAGCAGCCGGCCATTTGCGTCATCAGGTTGCCCACGCCCTGGATCTGGATATCGCCACGCTTGCCCGGCTTGTAGCCAGTGGCTTTGCGCGGGATCAGCTCCAGCTGTTCGTTGCCGCGCTCCGGCTCGACCAGTTGCTGGGCCAGGTTGACCAGTTGCGCCAGGCGCAGGTCGCCCGCGCCGAGGGCGGCGAACATGTCTTCGGCGATCTTCATGTTGGCCTTTTCGGCCAGCTTGTCGAAGTCCACCTGAGGCAGGCCCAGGCGCGCCAGTTCGCGTTCAAGCAAGGTCTTGCCGGCGGCGACGTTCTGGTCACGCGCCTGTAGCTTGAACCAGTGGACGATCTTCGCCCGCGCCCGCGAAGTGGTGATGTAACCCAGGTTCGGGTTCAGCCAGTCGCGGCTCGGCGTACCGTGCTTGCTGGTGATGATCTCGACCTGTTCACCGGTTTGCAGGCTGTAGTTGAGCGGCACGATGCGCCCGTTGATCTTGGCGCCGCGGCAGTTATGCCCGATTTCGGTGTGCACGCGGTAGGCGAAGTCCAGCGGCGTGGCGCCCTTGGGCAAGTCGATGGCGTGGCCGTCAGGCGTGAAGATATAGACCCGGTCCGGCTCGATATCCACCCGCAGTTGTTCGGCCAGGCCGCCGATGTCGCCGAGTTCTTCGTGCCATTCCAGCACTTGGCGCAGCCAGGAGATCTTCTCTTCGTACTGGTTGGACCCGGCCTTGACGTCGGTGCCCTTGTAGCGCCAGTGCGCGCACACCCCCAGCTCGGCCTCTTCGTGCATGGCGTGGGTGCGGATCTGCACTTCCAGCACCTTGCCTTCAGGGCCGATCACGGCGGTGTGCAGCGAGCGGTAGCCGTTTTCCTTGGGGTTGGCGATATAGTCGTCAAATTCCTTGGGAATGTGCCGCCACAGGGTGTGGACGATACCCAGCGCGGTGTAGCAGTCGCGCATTTCCGGCACCAGCACGCGCACCGCACGCACGTCGTAGATCTGGCTGAAGGCCAGGCCCTTGCGCTGCATTTTGCGCCAGATGGAATAGATGTGCTTGGCGCGGCCGCTGATGTCCGCGTCCACGCCGGTGGCCTGCAGCTCCGAACGCAACTGGCCCATCACGTCGCTGATAAAGCGCTCGCGGTCCAGGCGCCGCTCATGCAGCAGCGTGGCGATCTGTTTGTACTGGTCAGGTTCCAGGTAGCGGAAGGACAAATCCTCCAGCTCCCACTTGATATGGCCGATGCCCAGGCGATGGGCCAGTGGCGCGTAGATGTCGAAGACTTCGCGGGCCACACGGTTGCGCTTTTCATCATCGGCGGTCTTCACCGCACGGATCGCGCAGGTACGCTCGGCCAGCTTGATCAGGGCGACGCGCACATCGTCGACCATCGCTACCAGCATTTTGCGCAGGTTCTCTACCTGGCCCTGGGTGCCCAACACCATCGACTGCCGCGGGCTGAGGCTGGCGCTAATGGCCGCCATGCGCAGCACGCCGTCGATCAGCTTGGCCACCACCGCGCCGAAACGCTGGCTGACCAGCGGCAACGCAATGTGCCCTTCGCGTACGCCGCGATAGAGCACGGCGGCGATCAGCGAATCCTGGTCCAGCTTGAGATCGGCGAGGATCTCGGCGATTTCCAGGCCAGTGCGAAAACTTGAAGTGCCTTCGGCCCACAGGTTCTTGGCCGCATTGTCTTGCTGTTCAGACTCACGAGCGAACTCGCAGGCTGCTTTCAAGGCTTCACGGTCCAGTGCCGGGTCGACACTGACGGCATGATCCAGCCATGCCTCGAGATTGATACTGCCGTCGGTGTTGATCGGCTGGTGTGCTCTCACCTGTACCATCTTGCTTACCTTCCCTACGACGCACCTTCGATGCGCCAAAATCATCGCCGACTTTACTGCGAGCTCCGTGGCAGTGTTCAGGCCCTGGAGAACGCAGGCCAGTCGGATTAAACGGGCATCCTAGCCCGCTTCAAATAACGCCATGGCCTCGACATGCGCGGTCTGCGGAAACATGTCGAGGATCCCGGCACGCTTTAGCCGGTAGCCTTGCTTGACCAACTCAACCGTGTCCCGCGCCAGCGTGGCTGGGTTGCAGGACACATACACCAGGCGCTTGGCCCCCAAGGCTGCAAGTTTGCGCACAACCTCCAGGGCACCATCGCGGGGTGGGTCCAAGAGTACCGCAGAAAAGCCCTGTTTGGCCCATTCTGCGTCGGTCAAAGGCTGGGACAAATCGGCCTGAAAAAACTGTGCGTTATGCAAATGGTTGCTGACGGCATTGAGCGCCGCACGGTCCACCATGGCCTGTACGCCCTCCACCGCCACCACTTCGCGTACGTGGCGAGCCAGTGGCAGGGCGAAGTTGCCCAGGCCGCAAAACAGGTCCAGTACCCGTTCGTCGGCTTGTGGCGCCAGCCATTGCAGCGCTTGGGCGACCATCGCCTGGTTGACCCCGGCGTTGACCTGCACAAAGTCGCCCGGCCGGTACGCCAGTTCCAGATCCCACGCCTCCAAACGGAAGCCCAAGGCCTGACCCGGCTCGACGGGCTCCGGCTGCCCTCCCCCGTGCAGCCATAATTGGGCGTCATGGAAGGTGCAGAATTCCTTGAGGATCTGCAGGTCAGCCTCGGACAACGGCGCCATATGCCGCAGCAACACGGCGATGGACGAACCGCTGAACAACTCGACATGCCCCAACGCCTGCGGTTTGCTCAAGCGACGCAGCATCGTTGGCAAACGCTGCATGATCGGTTGCAAGGCCTGTACCAGCACCGGGCAATCATCGATAGCGACGATGTCCTGGCTGGCCACGGCGCGAAAACCCACTTCGAGTTGCTTCGCCTTGGCGTCCCAACGCACGGCTACGCGGGCGCGGCGCCGATAACCGAACTCCGGCCCGCTCAACGGCGCGGCCCACTCTTGCGGTTCGACGCCGGCCACCCGGGACAATTGCTCGGCAAGCATGCGCTGTTTCAGGGCAAGTTGTTCTTCATGGGGCAGGTGCTGCACGCTGCAACCGCCGCAGCGGCCAACATGGGCGCAGGGTGCCAGGCGACGCAACTCGCTGGCCTGGAACACCCGCTCGGTGCGCGCCTCGACCACTTTGCCATGGGCGCCCAACACCCGTGCCTCCACCTCTTCGCCGGCCAACGCACCGTTCACAAACCAGGTGCGGCCTTCAAAGAACACGATGCCCCGGCCATCATTGGCCAGACGCTCGATGGTCAGGCGCTGTTTCTTGCCCACGGGTATCTGTGGGGCCCGGCTGCCGCCCGTCGGTTGGAAGCGCAGGCCTCTCTCGTGCTTGGCCATCAGTTGGGTTCGTCGAAAATGCCGGTCGACAGGTAACGGTCGCCTCGGTCACAGATGATCGCGACGATCACCGCGTTTTCCACTTCTTTGGACAAGCGCAACATACCGGCCACGGCGCCACCGGAGGACACGCCGCAGAAGATGCCCTCTTCACGGGCCAGGCGGCGCGTGGTGTCTTCGGCTTCGCGCTGGGCCATGTCGATGATGCGGTCTACCCGCGTCGCGTTGTAGATCTTCGGCAAATACTCTTCGGGCCAACGACGAATACCCGGGATGGCCGCGCCTTCCATCGGTTGCAGGCCGACAATCTGGATCGCCGGGTTCTGCTCCTTGAGGTAGCGCGAGTTGCCCATGATGGTACCGGTGGTGCCCATGGAGCTGACGAAGTGAGTGATGGTGCCCTGGGTCTGGCGCCAGATCTCCGGGCCGGTGCTGGTGTAGTGCGCCTCGGGGTTGTCGCCATTGGCGAACTGATCGAGCACCACGCCACGGCCTTCGGCGGCCATGCGCTCGGCAAGATCGCGGGCGCCCTCCATGCCTTCTTCCTGAGTCACCAGGATCAGCTGGGCGCCATAGGCGGTCATCGCCGCCTTGCGCTCGGCGCTGCCGTTGTCGGGCATGATCAGCACCATCCTGTAACCCTTGATCGCTGCGGCCATGGCCAGGGCGATCCCGGTGTTACCGGAGGTGGCTTCGATCAGGGTGTCGCCGGGTTTGATCTGCCCACGCAACTCGGCGCGGGCGATCATCGACAGTGCCGGGCGGTCTTTGACGGAGCCGGCCGGGTTGTTGCCCTCAAGTTTGAGCAACAGGGTATTGCTGGTTTCACCCGCCATGCGTTGCAAGCGGACCAGGGGCGTGTTGCCGACACAATCGGCGATTGTTGGGTACTGCAAGGTCATGGCGTATTCGCAATCCAGACTGCGGGGCGCACATCATACCGGGAAAGGCCGGCGGGCCATATCACGCAAAGTGTGGTGCTTATGGCTTAAAGGCATAAGCCGGGGTTATGTCGGGTCGCCATGGTTGCGCTGGAATACTTCATCGCCCATCGCAGCAATCTGCCCTTCGATCAGCGCTTCAAAAGGTTTGAGCAGTGGCTCAAACGACGTCGGCGCTTCCAATACCTGCAACGCTTGCGTGATCGCTTCGACCGTCGACAAAGCACCAGGCCCCGGCGCCTTGCGCAAGCGATAGCGGGAAACGCCGCCTTCAGCCAATGTCGCCCGGGGCAATGCCGCCAGCAAAGGGTTGAGGTGCAGCAGTTTGCGCGCCTTGCGCCAGGTGCCATCGGGAACCACCAACAGCAGTGGCTGATCGTCAGGTGCGTAGGCGTGCAGCGGCTCGGCATCATCCGCCGGAAACAACAGGCGTGGCCGATAGCCAGGCGGGTTCAATAGCGTCGCCAGGTCATCAAACACCTCCCCCACCACCAACTGCGCGTTGTTCAGGCCCAACGCCGCCAACCGTGCAGTATTGAGCGCATGGCCGACCTCGCTCGGGTGCTGCAACACCAACACGCGGGTGCGGCTGTCAAGGTGGGGGATCAGCGCACAAAGGCAGTGCGTGGTCGGGCGCAGGCAGCGCGGGCAATGGGGTCGGGACATGGTGTTTTCAGGCCTGGTTGAGCTGGGTCTTGAGCAAATCGCGGAAGGTCTGGATCAGTGGCTCGCGGCTGCGGCCACGGCGCATGATCAGCGAAAACGGCGCCTGGTAGCCGAAGGTGGCCGGCAGCAAAACGCGCAGGTCGCCCTTGTCAGCCCAGGCCTGGGCGTAGTGTTCGGGCAGGTAGCCAATATAAGCGCCCGACAGCACCAGAATCAGTTGCGCCTCCATACTTTCCACCGTGGCAGCGCTGTGCTTGAAGCCGTGGCGCGCCAGCTCGGCCTGGCTCCAGTAACCTCGCCCGACCATGCGTTGCTGGGTGATCACTTGTTCCGGGATGCGCCGCTCGTTGAACAATGGGTGCCGGGTGCTGCAATACAACCAGTGCTGTTCGCGGTACAGCGGCATGTAGACCAGCCCGCTCATGCGGTTGGAAAACGCACCGATGGCCAGGTCAAGGCGGTTGTCCTGCACCCCCAGTTGCAATTCGTAGGGGCTCATCACCGACAGGTGCAAATGCACTGCCGGGTGCTCCAAGCTGTAGGCGCCAATCACTTCGGCGAACGGCAAGGCCTTGTCGCTGACGGTGGAGTCGAGCACTCCGAGCTTGAGGGTGCCGCGCAATTCGCCTTTCAACGCGGCGGCGTACTGCTCGAAACCTTCGAGTTCGCCCAACAGGCGCAGGGTTTCCTGATGAAACAGCTCGCCCTTGCTGGTCAGGCTGAAGCCGCCACGGCCACGATGGCACAGCACCAGGCCCAAGGCTGACTCGAGTTGGCTCATGTAGGTGCTGATGGCCGACGTCGACAGGTTGAGTTCGTGCTGGGCGTTGGCAAACCCTTGGTGGCGCACGACGCTGACGAAGATGCGCAGGAGTTTCAGGTCGGGCAAGGCGTTGGCCATGGGGGCTCCAATGAAGCGTGACGCAGAGCATCACAGGATGCATCCCCACGCAGAGCGTGGGAACGATCAACTGTAGGAGCGAGCTTGCTCGCGAAAAACCTGAGNTGAGGACGCCGCGTACATTCTAGGGCTGCGCATCATCGTTGACGTTTTTCGCGAGCAAGCTCGCTCCTACAGAGATCAGGGAGTTTAACCCAGGCTTTAGTTTAGAAAAATCTGAACTAAGTATTTGCCTCTGCCGATTCTTCATACGCCAGGCTTTTCGCAGAATCGGCCATCAATAAACAAAACAACGATGAGGCAATCCCGTGGACAAGATTTTCCACCAACCACTGGGCGGCAACGAAATGCCGCGCTTCGCCGGCATCGCCACCATGATGCGTCTTCCCCACCTGCAAACCGCCGAGGGCCTGGATGCCGCCTTCGTCGGCGTGCCCCTGGATATCGGCACCTCGCTGCGCGCCGGTACACGCTTTGGCCCTAGGGAAATCCGCGCCGAGTCGGTGATGATCCGTCCCTACAACATGGCCACCGGCGCCGCACCGTTCGACTCACTGTCGGTGGCCGATATCGGCGACGTGGCGATCAATACCTTTAACCTGCTCGACGCGGTGCGGATCATCGAAGAGGCCTACGACGAGATCCTCGAGCACGACGCCATCCCCCTGACCCTGGGTGGCGACCACACCATCACCCTGCCGATCCTGCGGGCGATCCACAAAAAACATGGCAAGGTCGGGCTGGTGCACATCGATGCCCACGCCGACGTCAACGACCATATGTTCGGCGAGAAAATTGCCCACGGCACCACCTTCCGCCGCGCCGTGGAAGAAGGCTTGCTCGATTGCGACCGCGTGGTGCAGATCGGCCTGCGCGCCCAGGGCTATACCGCCGAAGACTTCAACTGGAGCCGCAAGCAAGGCTTCCGCGTGGTCCAGGCCGAAGAATGCTGGCATCACTCCCTCGCGCCGCTGATGGCCGAAGTGCGAGAAAAAGTCGGCGGCGGCCCGGTGTACCTGAGCTTCGACATCGACGGCATCGACCCCGCCTGGGCACCCGGCACCGGCACCCCGGAAATCGGCGGGCTGACCACCATCCAGGCCATCGAAATCATCCGTGGCTGCCAGGGCCTCGATCTGATTGGTTGCGACCTGGTAGAAGTTTCGCCGCCTTACGACACCACCGGCAATACCTCGTTGCTGGGCGCCAACTTGCTGTACGAGATGCTCTGCGTACTGCCTGGCGTCGCGCATCGCTGATGAGGCGAACGCGCTGAGAACAAAAAAAACCGCGTCTTCACACTCACAACCAAGGGGGTCGCACAGATCCCCGACAACGATGTACCTGACTTTCGCTCGCGTGTTTACCGAGCCAGCTGCCGCCTGATCGCCCATAAAAAATATAATCGGAGAACCGCCGTCATGGCTTTGGATTTATTCGTCGTACTCATCTACGCCGCCGGCATGCTGGTGCTCGGCTACTACGGCATGCGTCGCGCCAAGACCCACGAAGACTACCTGGTCGCCGGCCGCAACCTCGGCCCATCGCTGTACATGGGCACCATGGCCGCCACGGTGCTGGGCGGTGCCTCCACCGTCGGCACCGTGCGCCTGGGATATGTGCATGGTATTTCGGGTTTCTGGCTGTGCGCCGCGCTCGGCGCGGGCATCATTGCCCTGAACCTGTTCCTGGCCAAGCCCCTGTTGAAGCTGAAAATCTTCACCGTCACCCAGGTCCTGGAAAAACGCTACAACCCCATGGCCCGCCAGGCCAGCGCGGTGATCATGCTGGCCTATGCGCTGATGATCGGCGTGACCTCGATCCTGGCCATCGGCACCGTGCTGCAAGTGCTGTTCGACCTGCCGTTCTGGATGTCGGTACTGGTGGGCGGTGGCGTGGTGGTGGTGTATTCGACCATCGGTGGCATGTGGTCGCTGACCCTCACCGATATCGTGCAATTCGTGATCAAGACCGTCGGCCTGATGTTCATCCTGCTGCCGATCTGCCTGTACCGCGTCGGTGGCTGGGATGAACTGGTGGCCAAACTGCCGGCGTCGAGCTTCAGCTTCACCGCTATCGGCTGGGACACGATCATCACCTACTTCATGATCTACTTCTTCGGCATCCTGATCGGCCAGGATATCTGGCAACGGGTCTTCACCGCCCGTGACGAAAAGGTCGCCCAGTACGCAGGCACTTTCGCCGGCTTCTATTGCATCCTGTACGGCCTGGCCTGTGCGCTGATCGGCATGGCTGCCCATGTGCTGATCCCGGACCTGGACAACGTCAACAATGCCTTCGCCGCGATCGTCAAAGCTTCGCTGCCGGACGGCATTCGCGGCCTGGTCATCGCCGCCGCGCTGGCCGCCATGATGTCCACCGCCAGCGCCGGCCTGCTCGCCGCCTCCACCGTATTGACCGAGGACCTGCTGCCCCGCCTGCGCGGCGGCAAGGCGTCGAGCCTGCGCATCAACCGCCTGTTCACCCTGTTGACCGGCATTGCCGTGCTGGGTATCGCATTGGTGGTGAACGATGTGATCAGCGCCCTGACCCTGGCCTATAACCTGTTGGTGGGCGGTATGTTGGTGCCCTTGATCGGCGCGATCTTCTGGAAGCGCGCGACCACCTCGGGCGCAATCACGTCCATGAGCCTGGGCTTTGTGACCGCGCTGGTATTTATGTTCAAGGATGGGTTGGATGCAAATACGCCGATCTACTACAGCCTGGCGGTGGCGCTGGTGAGCTTTGTACTGGTGAGCCTGCTGTCGCGTCGGCCGGCCAAGGTGGCGGCTGCGGTGGTTTGAGCTATAACAGGGACGGGGATATTTTCTTCAGCGGGCGCGACGTCGGAGGTCGCGCCCGTTTTTTTCGCCTGGTGCAAAACAACTGTGGGAGCGGGCTTGCTCGCGAAAGNCCTATTCGCGAGCAAGCCCGCTCCCACATTTTTTAAACCGCGTGATTAGCGGCGACGTGGCCGACGTTGCTCGTCATCCGTGCGAATCGGCACCGGTTGCAGCGGAGGCTCGATCAAGCCCAATGCAACGCCGAGGTCGTGGAGCCAGTTTTGGATTTTCTCTTTCATGATTGCCCCCTTTGAGGGTAGTGCTGGCCGGCGTGAGTACTGTCGCCGTTTCCTACAGTGATAGTAGCCCTAAGTCCTAGGTAATGCTTGAAGGAAACCACAACGAACTATTACTGAATTGATCCGAATCCTGACGGATCGTTCAAGCAATGGCACGTGTGTCTTGCACGCATCGCGGGTTGCCGTCTTGCTGCAGGTCGATCCATGCATTGAGGTTAGCGCCGAGCATGCCCTTTCGCCACATCAGCCAGGTGGTCGCAGTGGCAAAAGGCCCAGTCAGCGGATGAACGGACACGCTGTCCTTGCCGGGCAGGCTTGCGAGCATGGACTCAGACATCAACGCCACGCCGGAACCTGCGATCACGCAGGCGAGCATGCCTTGGTAGGACTCGATCTCGATCGCCCGCCCCATCGCCACACGCTCATGGGAAAACCAGGTTTCCAGGCGCGTGCGGTAGGCGCAACTGCGCCGGAACGTGAACACTGCACGGCCCGCCACATCCTGGGGGCCACGCACCGGCGGATGATCGGCCTCGCAAATCAGCACCAGGCGCTCTTCGCACAGCGGTACGCCATCCAGGGTGGCGATGGTCAGCGGGCCGTCGACGAAGGCTGCGTCCAGGCGCCCGGTAATCAGCCCTTCCAGCAACTCCCCGCTGGGCGCCGACTGCACCTGCAGATTCACCATGGGGTAAGTCTTGTGATAGCGCGCCAGCAGCTTCGGCAAATGAACCGCGGCGGTGCTGTACATGCTGCCCAATACGAAATCACCAGCCGGTTGCCCGCCTTGTACGGCGCCGTGGGCTTCATCGTGCAGCGCCAGCAGGCGGGTGCTGTAGTCCAGTAGTACCTTGCCTGCCGGAGAAAGCTGCAAACGCTGGCGCTCGCGCACGAACAGATCGACACCCAGTTGCTCTTCCATTTGTTTAAGCCGGGTCGACAGATTTGAGGGAACGCGGTGCAGGCGCTCAGCGGCGCGGGTGATGGAGCCCTCTTCCGCCACGGCCTGGAAAATGCGCAATTGACTGAACTCCATTACTTTCTCCAAAACTGAACAAGTTACTCACTATTATTCAATTTTACAGAAAGTCAATCCGTCTTAGCCTGCAAGGCATTCGCTTCTTTGCAGGAAACCTGACCATGTCCCCGCTGATTCGTTTACTCGCCAGCTTCGTCGCCCTGATGATGGCCATGGGCATTGGCCGCTTCGCCCTGACTCCGCAAATGCCGCATTTGCTCAGTGAAGGCCAGATCGACCTGACCGGCGCCGGCCTGATCGCAGCCGCCAATTACCTGGGCTATTTTGTCGGCGCGGTGGACTCGATCTTTGCCCGCAGCCATCAGCATGTGCGCGGGCGCCTCTACGGCGGGCTGTGGTTGTGCGTATTGCTGACCCTGGCGTCCTACTGGGCTAACGGGTTCTGGCCGCATTTGTTGCTGCGTTTCGGCACCGGGGTCGCCAGTGCCTGGGCCCTGGTGATGATTACCAGCCTGAGCCAGCCACTGGCGATTGCCGCCGGCCGCCCGCGCCTGGGTGCGCTGGTGTTTGCTGGGCCGGGGTTGGGGATTGTGCTGACGGGGCTGCTGGCGCTGGTGTCGAACCTATCAGGGCAAAGCTCTGCCGCGCTGTGGTTGATCTACGGGACTGTGGCGCTGGTGATGTTGCTGGCGATCCTGCCGTTTCTACCCAAGCCGACCCTCACCGTGACACAGCCCACCAGCGCGGGGAGCAACGGCAGCATCGCGCACTTGTGCTGTATCTATTTCTTGTACGGCCTGGGCTACATCATCCCGGCGACTTTTCTGTCGCAGATGGCCAGCGCTCAATTCAACGGGGCCTGGCAGGCCGATCTGTTCTGGCCCTGCTTTGGCCTGGCGGCCGCGCTGGGAGTGGGGGTGGCCAGCCTGCGCCGCAAGCACCCGAACACCACCCGTCGCTGGCTGATGGCGACTTTATGGCTGCAAGCGGCCGGGGTATTTGCCTGCCTGCTGGGCAATGGCTGGGGCTTGGCGCTGGGCGTGTTGCTGTGCGGTGCGCCATTTTTGGCCTGCATGCAGTTGGTGATGGCGCGATTAAGGGAGGTCGCACCCCATGGCTACCAACGCAGCACGGGGCTGCTGACCGCCAGCTTCGCCGTCGGCCAATTGAGCGGGCCACTATTGGCGTCGGTCAGCAGCCACCTCAGTGGCGGCCTGCAACCGGCGTTGGTCGCTGCCGGTACCGGGTTGTTATTAGCAGGTTCAGTACTGATCAACCGCCCTCTACCGCCACAGCCGATTTGCACACAAATGGCCAACAGTGCAGCAAATGGCGGTTAGGCACGTGCCCCACGCCATGTCCATCAGCGCCAACCCAGCGGACCAGCCTTGAAGCGTGGCCCAGTTGCTCAGGTCATAGGTGCCGTAGGCCACCAGGCCAAGCAAGGCGCCCAAACGCGCAGCGCGCTGCCAACTGGCGCTGGGCAAGATAACCAGCACCACGCAACCGAGGACGTACAGGAGATAGAACAATACGGCAGGCAACAGGCGTGGCTGATCAAGCATCAGCGCGCCAAGCAGGGATTTGTAGGTGGGCCCCATGAGCACACCGAGCCAAAGGCCGTCGAGGACCAGGAAGGCGAGCAAGGTACCGAGGTAGGCATACAACGACTTTCTTGACATGAGCAAGCCCTACTGTGAAGGCAAGCTTGTTGTGGCGAGCAAGCTTGCTTGCGTTGGGGTGCGAAGCGCCCCCAAAAAAGCTTGCGACTGCTACGCAGTCGAGCGGGAGCAAGCTCCCTCGCCACAACAAGCTCGCTCCTACAGGAGAGCGAAGCGTACTCAGCTTAGTTCAATGCGATCCGCATGAATCACGATCTGGCCCTGCTTGTAGAGCGCACCAATGGCCTTCTTGAAGTTGCCCTTGCTCACGCCGAACAAGTTACTGATCACCGCCGGGTCGCTTTTGTCGCTGACCGGCAGGCTGCCATTGTTGTCGCGCAACTTGGCGAGGATCTTCGAGTTCAGGCTGGAGGCCGCTTCCTGGCCCACCGGCTGCAGGCTCAGGCTGATGTTGCCATCGGCGCGGATCTCTTTGATAAAGCCCTTCTCTTCCTTGCCCGGGCGCAGGAACTTGAACACTTCGTTCTTGTGGATCAAGCCCCAGTGCTTGTTGTTGATGATCGCCTTGAAGCCCATGTCAGTGGCTTCGGCCACCAGCAGGTCGACTTCCTGGCCCACCTGATAGTTCGCCGGCGTCTTGTCCAGGTAACGGTCAAGGCGAGCGGTGGCGGTGATGCGCTTGGTGTGCTTGTCGAGGTAGACGTGCACCACGCAATATTCACCCGCGGTCATCTGGCGTTTTTCTTCCGAATAAGGCAGCAGCAGATCCTTGGGCAAACCCCAATCAAGGAACACGCCAATGCTGTTGACTTCCACAACTTTCAAACTGGCGAATTCACCGACTTGAACTTTGGGCTTTTCGGTGGTGGCGATAAGTTTGTCATCGCTGTCCAGATAAATGAAAACGTTGAGCCAGTCTTCATCTTCACTGGGAATATCTTTAGGGATATACCGATTAGGCAAGAGGATTTCGCCATCTTGCGCACCATCGAGGTACAAACCAAAGTTAGTGTGCTTGACCACTTGCAAGCTGTTGTAGCGCCCGACTAAAGCCATTTCCAATACCCTCATTGCGTGGGCGGCATTCTACCCGAGTTGTGCCCTGCACGCGCACGCGCCTGAAAAATCGCGGCTGGCATGGCGTTCCAGTGGCATCGCCCCACTCGTCTGATCGTTCGGTTCACTTTGAGCAGGCCATCAGCGTGTCCAAAGGCGTTGGGTTTCCAGCTAAAACAGTAAGTTAGCGCTTTATTTCAGCGCTGAACTTCGGCTATTTCCAGCCGCGAGCACTTATTCTCGAGGGATATTTGCCAAGCAATTGTCAAGTATTTCCTGTACGATAGCTGGCCAAGTTAATTTTCTACAGGTTAGTGGCCGCCATGCGTGTAAAAGCATCCAACAGCAAAGCAAAGCCAGCTCCCGCCGTTGAAACCAGCGAATCGATCAACAGCCAGATTGCTGCGTTCCTCAAGTCCGGCGGCGAAATCCAGCAAATTGCCAAGGGCGTGAGCGGCCAGACTTTCGGCCCGTCCAAGCAGATCAGCCTGGGCAAGAAGTAATAGTCATACCCGCGCACTGCATCTGGTCCCTAAGCGTCTTGCCTTCGAGGCGCTAGGACTAGAGTTGCCACCCCCTCCCGACACCCTCAATACGCAGCTAATCGACGAACGGGCCTCAATGCCTGGCATTCGCCGGTATCCTTGCACACGTCTAGCACGGGCATCTGCCTGAATCTTTCCGTTACTGCTCCTCGCTTTTCATGGAGTGAAGCATGCTTAAACGCTGTATTTTCGTGGTCAGCATCCTGGTCGCCAGCCCTTTGGCCGAAGCGCATATCTTCCAGCGCGAATTGGGTGACTTCGACCTGAAATTAGGTACAACCCCCAGCCGCACCATGGCCCAGGGCCTGGTCAAGCCGACCGCCCCTGGCAGCGACTCGTTCCACGGAGGCCTGGACCTTACCCACGACAGCGGCCTGTATTTCGGCCAGTTTTCCCCGAACATGGGCCTGTCGTCGGCCAATAACCTTGAAGTCGACTCCTACATGGGCTTCAAGCGTCCGTTCGACCAGACCCTGGGCTATGAAGTCGGCTTGATCCACTACAGCTACCCCAAGCTCAGCCCCCTCGACAGCCAAGAGTTCTACGGCGGGCTGAACCTGTTGGGCAATCGCTTTGGCGTGTCTTTCAGCAACGACCCCGACCGCCAGGACAGCACCCTGTTTGCAGACCTGGGCGGCACCCAGCCTTTCGGCATCGGCGTCAGCATGAAGTACACCACCCATCAACTGGGCACACCGGTCTCGGTAGAGAACGGCGCCATCAGCAGTTTCAGCGATTGGTCGGTACAGTTTTCCCGGGCCTGGAAAGGCATTGACCTGGACCTGATCTACAGCGGCTCCAGCCTCAGCGGCAGTGACTGCTCGGCCTACTCCGGACACAATTCGCAATGTGACGGGCTGTTGACCTTGAAGGCCGCACGGTCGTTTTATTGATGGGCTGAACTGTCGCGCCCCGCGCAGGTTCACATGCATTAACGCCCTCCATGCAAGGACCTGCCCATGTTGCGCCGGCTTAAATTCCTGGTGGTACTGCTGACCCTGAGCCTGGTGCTTGCCGGCTGCAATCGCGTGGGCCTGGCCTACCGTAACCTCGACGTGATCATCCCCTGGACCCTCAACGACTACCTGGACATGAATGCCGGGCAGAAGAGCTGGTTCAACGACACCCTCAAGGAACACCTGGCCTGGCACTGCACCACGCAATTGCCTGGCTACCTGGACTGGCTCGACCGCCTGCAGCAGATGGTCGACAGTAACCAGGTCACCGACGCCGCATTGCAAACCCGTACTGTCGAAGCCAAACAGGCAATTGCCGAGATTGCTCGGGAAATCACGCCCTCAGCTGTGCAATTGCTGCAAGGCCTGGACGATCAGCAGGTCAAGGACATGAGCGATGCTCTGGCCAAGGACCTGCGCAAACGCCAGGACGAATACCTCAAGCCACCACTGGCTCAACAAATCAAGGAACGCGCCGAGCGTATGAGCAAGCGCCTGGACGCCTGGATCGGCCCGTTGAGCCCAGGCCAGCAAAACCGCGTCACGGCCTGGTCGGCCGAGTTGGGCACGCAAAACCAAGCGTGGATCGGCAACCGCGCCCATTGGCAGGCGCAATTTATCGAGGCGCTGCAACAACGCCACAATGCCGATTTCCCGCAGAAAATCCAGCAACTGCTGGTGGATCGCGAAAGCCTGTGGACCCCGCAATACCGCGCCGCCTACGCACAGACCGAAGCCGCCGCGCGCAGTTTGCTCGTGGACGTGATGGCCCAAAGCTCCCCAGCGCAGCGCCTGAAACTCACCCAGAAAATCGACAAGGTCCGCAGCGACTTCCAGGCGCTCAAATGCCTGAAAAGCGCACAGTCTTAGTCAGGTGCCAAGGTGCCCAGCCAGGCCACCAGGCCAAGGATGAGCACCACAGCGCCAAACTCCAGGACCATGCTGCGCCGTAACGCACGGATCGCCACGTTATAGTCGCCCGCCGCGATGGATCGTTGCAGAAGCGGCGTCAGGTGAAAGCGATTGAGCGCCGCCAACGCCAGCATCAGGCCAAACAACCCCAGCTTCAGGCACAACAGCACCGCGTAGACTCCACCGGTGATGCCCCCCAGATTCGGCCCGACAACAAACAGGTAATTGGCCACTCCAGTGCCGATCAGCACTAGGACAAATCCCGCGCCAATGCGCTCAAAGCCTGCCAATGCTCTGGCCAGAACCTGGACCCGATCACCCTGTGGCAACGACGCAGGCATCAACAACAAACCAAATGCCACCAACGCCCCCACCCAACCCGCCGCTGCCAACAGGTGTGCACTGTCGCTGACGATATGCCACACACCTTGCGCACCTTCGTGCATCACGCCGTGCCCTGTCCACACCAGGGTGACCAACGCTACGCCAGCCGACAGCGTGGCCAGCGGCAGGCGAGGACTGAATAACGCAACGATCAACCCCGCGATACGCACCCACCACGTCAACCCCAGGTCGGTCTGCCACAGCATCATTTGCAGGTGCGGCCACAGCGTCTGCCAATCCGTGGCGCCGCTCATGGCCTGGGTCATGACCAGCAGCGACGCGACTGAAAACACCAGCCCCAAGCCGCCCGTCAATCTCATCAACGCCTTTAGATTGAGTAGCCTGCGTTGCTCAGCGTAGAAGCCGTAAAGGCCGAACAGCCCCAGCCCAAATAGCACCATCAGGTCGAGATAGAGCGCGAAGCGCAATACGATGGGGATCAGCTCACTCATGGCTGCACGCGGAACACCACATTACCGGTGATCGGATGCGTATCGGACGACACGGCACGCCAATCCACCCGATAGCTGCCAGTGCTGAGTGCGGAGGCCGGCTTGATCAACATCACCTTGGGGTCGCTGCTCGCCGACACGCTGGCCTTCACCGGCATCGGCGAATTGGGCATGCCCGGCATGTCGGTCATGATCAACTTGGCCCCGGAAAACTGGGTCAGCAGGTTTTCTGAGAAATGCAGTTCAATCACTGCGGGAGCGGCGCCCTGTGCGCCTGCCGTCGGAATGGATGACAGCAGCTTAGGGTGGGCCGAAGCGGGCAGGCTAAGACTTAAACCTACCCACAACGCAGCACCCAGCAGCGTGGTTTTCAACATAGACATGCAAGACTCCAGGCCGCGCTAGGCGGCGAATAATAGAAAGGGAAACCCGTCAGAACCACAGGCGCAAGCCGACGACCCAGCGCAGTTGATTGATGTCTTCGTCTTCGTCCCGTGCGTATTGCGCGGTCTGGCCATAAGCCCGGTTCCAGCTAACCCCAACGTAAGGCGCAAACTCTCGGCGAATTTCGTAGCGCAAGCGCAGGCCCAGTTCACTTTCTGACAAGCCCGAACCGATACCGCGTTGCGGATCGCTCTGCGCATAGAAATTGAGTTCTGCGGTGGGCTGCAGGATCAGGCGATTGGTGAGCAGAATGTCGTAGTCACCCTCAAGACGTGCGGCGGTATGCCCCGATTCGCCGACAAACAACGTGGCTTCGGCCTCGAAGTTGTAGAGCGCCATGCCTTGTAGGCCAAAGGCCGCCCAGCTCTGGCTGGCACCGGGCTTGAAGTCCTGGCGCACGCCGCCGACCACATCCCACCAAGGGCTGATTGCGTGCCCCCATAACGCTTGGGCTTCGGCACTTTCAGTGCGGCCGGCGCTGCGTTCGCCTTCACTGCGTAGCCACAACCGGTCGATGTCACCGCCGACCCAACCCTTGATGTCCCAACTCTGCGCGTTGCCGTCGCCGCCCTGCCATTCCAACTGGTTGACCAGCAGCATCGAGTTGACGCCGCTGTCGTGTACCTGATGCCCTCCCGGCGCGTTGTACACCGCTGCGCGGTCTGCGTCGGTCAGCGCCGGAATCGGCGTACGGCTTTGCGTCAGCGCGGGCGTCGCCGGGCTCATGCCCTGAAATGCATCCTCGGCCGCCAACGTCCATGGGGCGAACCCCAGTGTGGCGAAAACGATGCAAAGGGACGAGACGCAACGGTTCATGCTCGCTTCCTTATTCATGCACGCGCACCTCGCGGAACATGCCCATTTCCATGTGGTACAGCAGGTGGCAGTGATAGGCCCAGCGCCCCAAGGCATCAGCGGTGACGCGGTAACTGCGCCGGGAGCCCGGTGGCATGTCGACCGTATGTTTGCGCACCTGGAACTGGCCGTTTTCGTCCTCCAGGTCGCTCCATAAGCCATGCAGGTGAATCGGGTGGGCCATCATGGTGTCGTTGACCAGCACCACCCGCACGCGCTCGCCATAAGTCAGTTGCAAAGGCTCGGCATCGGAAAACTTCACGCCATTGAACGACCAGGCGAACTTTTCCATATGCCCGGTGAGATGCAATTCGACGGTGCGCGAGGGATCGCGGCCATCGGGGTCTTCAAAGGTACTGCGCAGGTCGGCATAGGTGAGCACCCGGCGGCCATTGTTGCGCAGGCCGATTCCAGGGTCGTCCAGCTTGGGCATCGGGTTCATCGCCTGCATGTCTACCAGCGGGTTGTTCTGCTCGCTGGCGGGGTGTTTCTGCATCGCCATCGCGCCCATGGCGCTGTGATCCATGCCTTCCATGCCCGGCATATCGGCCATGGCACCGTGGTCCATGCCGCCCATGCCCATGTCATCCATCGTCAGCCACGGGCGCGGATCAAGCGGCGGTACTGAGGCGGTCGCACCCATCTGCCGGGCGAGGGTGCCACGGGCATAGCCTGTGCGGTCCATGGACTGGGCAAACAGGGTATAGGCCTCTGCCACAGGCTCGACCAGCACATCGTAGGTTTCCGCCACGGCGATACGGAACTCGTCGACGCTTACCGGCTTTACCGGCTGGCCATCCGCGGCGATGACGGTCATCTTCAACCCTGGAATGCGCACATCAAAATAGGTCATCGCCGAGCCATTGATAAAACGCAGGCGAATCGTTTCCCCCGCCTTGAACACTCCGGTCCAGTTCTGCCCAGGCGGCTGGCCGTTGAGCAAGTAGGTGTAGGTCTCGCCGCTGACGTCCGCAAGGTCGGTGGGGTTCATCTTCATTTGCGCCCACATCAGCCGGTCGGCAGCCGTGGCCGACCAGCCCTGCTTGCCCACATCCCGGATAAAATCGCCCAGGGTGGGTTTGTGCAGGTTGTAGTAATCAGACTGCTTCTTGAGGGTCTTCATCAGGGCGACGGGGTCTTCGTCGGTCCAGTCCGACAGCATCACCACGTAATCGCGCTGGTAGCTATAAGGCTCGGGTTCCTTGGGATCGATAACCAGCGGGCCGTACACGCCCTGCTGCTCCTGAAGCCCGGAATGGCTGTGGTACCAGTAGGTGCCGTGCTGCTTGACCTTGAATTGGTAAACGTAAAGGCCGCCCGGTTCGATGCCCTTGAAGCTCAGGCCGGGCACGCCGTCCATGGTCGATGGCAACAGGATGCCGTGCCAGTGGATCGAGGTGGGCTCGCCAAGACGGTTTTTCACGCGCAGGGTCACGGTGTCGCCTTCGCGCCAGCGTAACAGCGGGCCGGGCAGGCTGCCGTTGACGGTCAACGCGGTGCGCGCACGGCCGGTCAGGTTGACGGGAGTCTGGTCAATAAACAGGTCAAATTCGCTGCCGGCGAGCACCGTGGGCTGGCCGGGGCTGGTCAGTGCCCACACAGGTGGGCGCCAAAGCCCGAGCCCACCCAGCAGGCCGCCTGCGGCCAGGCCTTTGACGAATGTGCGTCTGGAGGTTGTGGAGTGCATGCCGATTCAAGTCCGTGAGTTGAATGGCAGCAGATTAGGAGTCGCCGGCTGTCAGCAACCTTAGCGACAGATTACCGATTCGACAGGTTCACCCGGCTCCCTCGGGGGCGCCGGGGCACAAGAAGATCAGGCGATCTGCGCTTTGGAGGCCACTTCAGCGAACGTTGCCGGATCAAGCGCGTCCTCCTGCTCATCCAACACCTGACGTGGATGATCATTACCCGGAATCGAACTGTCGATCAGCGCCAGCAATTGCGCACCCAGCGCCGTCAGAATGAAATTCTCGCCATTGCCGCCCTCTTCCTCAGGCCGCGACTCGATAAAGCCACGCTTGAACAGCAGCGCCTCGTAATCGGCAGCGGTCTTCTTGAGTGCGTCCAGGTTGCCAGTGTCCTCGCCGGCCGTCGCCTTCTCGGCCGCTTCTTGTTCGGCGTATTTGCGCGGGGCAAAGCTGCCTTCGCCGTTCTGCACTTCATGCAGCAGACGTTCGATCAGATCCCAATTGTAAGTCGTCATCCTGATTCCTCCTGCAGGCCGATGGAGTTAGCCCGTCTTAGGGAGTGACACGTTCCGGCACGGGCCGTTCAACCAAACGGACGGGCGTCATTTCTCTGAACTTTCCAGAGGTTCGCCGCCTCAACTGCACATCACTGCCAAGGAAGTCCGACCATGAAAACCTTGATGAAGCTGACCCTCGCCGCCACGCTGTTGAGCACCCTGCCCGCCTGGGCCTGCACGCCTGAGGAGGCCACGGCCAAGCGCGAGGAGCTGGCCAAGGAAGTGACCAAGCTCACCGAGCAGAACCCGAACAAGGCCAAGGAGATGAATGACGAGTTGCAGAAGATGGACCTGGATACTGAAAGCGCCAAGTTTCCCGACAAGTGCCAGTTGATCGATGCGCGACTCAAGGAGCTCAGAGAGGCTGCGGGGAAGCATTGAGCACAGCGCGACGCAGAGCGTCTCTGGAGGCATTCCCACGCGGAGCGTGGGAACGATCATGGCGAAAAAAAACCGGACATTGTCCGGTTTTTTTATGCCCAACTGCTTATTCGGCAGCCGGAGCTTCTGGCTTGCGGCGCTTGAGCGGCGCCATGCCGTCCTTGCTGACGAGCGACAGGTTGTCGGTCTTCGGCCGGTTGGCGATCTTGCGCTTGGTCGGCGACTTGGCGCCGGTTTTCTTCTTGTCGCCCTTGGCGTCGGTCTTTTTCTTCTTCACGCCAACGGCCTTGCCCGACGCCTTGACCTTCTTCGGCCCGGTGTACGTGCCTTTGACTTCCTTGATGGTGCGGCGCTCGAACGACTGCTTCAGGTAGCGTTCGATGCTCGACATCAGGTTCCAGTCGCCGTGGCAGATCAGCGAGATAGCCAGGCCATCGTTGCCGGCCCGTCCGGTACGGCCGATACGGTGCACGTATTCGTCGCCGCTGCGGGGCATGTCGAAGTTTATCACCAGGTCCAGGCCGTCGACGTCGAGGCCGCGTGCGGCAACATCGGTGGCCACCAGGATCTTCACGCCGCCCGCCTTGAGACGGTCGATGGCCAGCTTGCGGTCCTTCTGGTCTTTCTCGCCGTGCAGCACGAACGCCTTGTATTCCTGCGCAACCAGGCGCCCGTAGATACGGTCGGCGGCGGCACGGGTGTTGGTGAACACGATGGCCTTCTGGTAGGTCTCGTTGGCCAACAACCAGTTCAGGATCTGTTCTTTGTGCACGTTATGGTCAGCGGTGACGATCTGCTGACGCGTGGTGGCGTTCAGGTCGCTGACGTTGTTGACCTGCAAGTGCTCAGGGTTGTTCAGCACCTTGGCGACCATATCGCGCAGGGTCGAACCACCGGTGGTGGCGGAGAACAGCATGGTCTGCTGGCGGTTGACGCACTCACCGACCAGACGTTGCACATCATCGGCAAAGCCCATGTCGAGCATGCGGTCGGCTTCGTCGAGCACCAGCACTTCGACTTCCTTGAGGTCGAGGTTGCCAGCGTTGAGCTGCTCGATCATGCGCCCTGGGGTGCCGATCAGGATGTCCGGCACCTTGCGCAGCATCGCGGCCTGGACCTTGAAGTCTTCGCCACCGGTAATGATGCCGGACTTGATGAAGGTGAACTGCGAAAAGCGTTCGACTTCCTTCAGGGTTTGCTGGGCCAGCTCGCGGGTCGGCAGCAGGATCAGGGTCTTGATGCTGACGCGCACCTTGGCCGGGCCGATCAGGCGGTTAAGTACCGGCAGGACGAAAGCGGCGGTCTTGCCGCTGCCGGTTTGCGCCGTCACCCGCAGGTCACGCCCTTGCAGCGCGAGCGGGATGGCCGCTGCTTGCACAGGCGTAGGCTCGACAAATTTAAGCTCGGCCACGGCTTTAAGCAGGCGTTCGTGCAGGGCGAATTGGGAAAACACGGGTGCTACCTCGAAGAAATACAAATATCAGCTGCATAGGTTACCGGTTTCGGGCGCCCAAACCGAGTTTCTTTACGCGAACGGGGCTAATCAGCTGCTTTTTTGTCAGCGATTTTGTCCAGAGCGTCAACTTTGTTGCACTTAAATGCTCTAATCGCCCCGTGTTGTCTTACAGAAGAATCGGTTCACGCATGGATATCAAACAGCTCTGGCTCAACGTCCAAGACCTTTGGGGCGCCCTAGATGAACACCCGGTCCTGCATTCCAGCCTCGGTTTGCTGGTGTTGCTGGTGGTGGCATTGGTGGTGGGACGGGTCGCCCGTTACCTCATCCTGCACGCGGTCAAATTGCTCGGCCGGCAGCCGGCCCTGCACTGGCTGAACGACCTGCGGCATAACAAAGTCTTCCATCGCCTGGCGCAGATGACGCCATCGCTGGTGGTCCAGTTCGGCCTGTACCTGGTGCCGGACCTGAGCAAGACCGCCATTCTGTTTATCGGCAACGTCGCCCTGGCGATCACCATTCTGTTCATGGTTTTGGCCATGAGTGCCCTGCTCAACGCGCTGCTGGATATCTACGCACGCACCGAACACGCACGCACCCGCTCGATCAAAGGCTATGTGCAACTGGCGAAAATGGTGCTGTTCGTGTTTGGCGCGATCATCATCGTCGCCACCCTGATCGACCGCTCGCCGCTGTTGCTGCTCTCCGGCCTGGGTGCGATGTCGGCGGTGATTCTGTTGGTGTACAAGGACACCCTGCTGTCGTTCGTCGCCAGTGTGCAATTGACCAGCAACGACATGCTGCGCGTCGGTGACTGGATCGAAATGCCCCAGGTCGGCGCCGATGGCGATGTGGTGGATATAACGCTGCACACGGTGAAGGTGCAGAACTTCGACAAGACCATCGTTTCCATCCCCACCTGGCGCCTGATGTCCGAGTCGTTCAAGAACTGGCGTGGCATGCAGGCCTCCGGTGGGCGCCGTATCAAGCGCAGCCTGTACATCGACGCCAGCGGCGTACGCTTCCTGAACGACGAGGAAGAAGTGCGCATGACCCAGGTGCACTTGCTCAGCGGCTATATCAGCCGCAAGCAGGCCGAACTCAAGGCCTGGAACGAGGCTCAGGGCCACAGCGCGCAACTGTCGGCCAACCGTCGGCGCATGACCAACCTCGGCACCTTCCGCGCTTACGCACTGGCATACCTGCAAAGCCACCCGGACATCCAGCCGAACATGACTTGCATGGTGCGCCAGATGCAAACCACCGCCCAGGGCGTGCCGCTGGAGATCTACTGCTTTACCCGCACCACGGCGTGGGGCGATTACGAGCGGATCCAGGGCGATATCTTCGATTATCTATTGGCAGTGTTGCCGGAGTTCGGGCTGAGCCTGTATCAGCAGCCGAGCGGCAACGACCTGCGCGCCGGCGTGCTGCCGGCGTTGGCCGGAGCCACGCAGGTACCCATCGCCGAAACGGCATGAGTGATGCAAACGGGATTACGGCAGTGACGCCGTAATCTCCTTGCGGCAAACCTCAAGCACTTCATCGGCCAGTGCGGAATCATCCGGGCACGCCCGCGACAACATGATTGCGCCGATGGCATGGGCCATGCTGTCGAGCATTTTCGCGCGCACGCCTTCTTGTGGCGTCTCATGAGCTGCGTTGTACTTTGCTTCCAGGGCCTGCAGGGTATTTTCCAAACCGTCGGCAAAGGTCGCCTTCAGCGTGTCCGATTGACGGGCGGCATCGGCACACAACGCCGCCAATGTGCATCCGCCGCCGCGATGGTCGCGGTGCTGCCTGGACAGGTAAACCTCGAAAAACTGCTCCACCTCCATCTCCGCGCTGTCGGCCAGTGACTGCGCCAGACTGTTAGCGGCTGCTTCCGCCATCAAGTCCGCCTTGGAACCGAAGTGCTTGTAAAAGCCGCCTTGGGTAAAACCGGCCGCAGCCATCAACTCGGCCACGCCCACCCCATCGAAACCCCGCTCACGGAACAGCTCCGAAGCTGTCGCGACGATATGGGCCCGATTGCTCTGTGACTGCGCCTTGGTGATCTTCATGTCTGTGGTCCTGACAGCGTGCGAGATAGGCATATTACTATGATGTCGATCATAATCAAAACCGTTGACAGCTTTGATTATGATCGACATCATAAAACCTCCTCGCACTCACAGAGCATCACACCATGAGTACTTCCAACACCGTTCTGATCACTGGCGCTTCGACCGGCATTGGCGCCGCCTACGCCGAACGCTTTGCCGCACGCGGCCACGACCTCGTACTGGTCGCCCGTGACATCACGCGCCTGGAAGCGCTCGCCGCCAGGTTGCGTGAGCACCACGCCGTCAGCGTTGATATCCTCCCCGCCGACTTGACCCAGACCGCTGACCTGGCAGCAGTTGAAGCGCGCCTGCGTGATGACGCCAGCATTGGCACCCTGGTCAACAATGCCGGCGCCGCGCAGTCCGGCGGTTTTATCGAGCAGTCCACCGACAGCGTCGCGCAGTTGGTCGCCCTCAACACCACTGCACTGGTGCGCCTGGCCAGTGCTATCGCCCCGCGCCTGGCGGCAGCGGGCAACGGCGCTATCATCAACATCGGCTCGGTAGTGGGCCTGGCCCCGGAATTCGGCATGACGGTGTACGGCGCGACCAAGGCGTTCGTGTTGTTCCTGTCCCAGGGCATGAGCCTGGAGCTGGCGCCCAAAGGCGTGTACGTGCAAGCCGTGCTGCCCGCCGCCACGCGTACCGAGATCTGGGAGCGTGCGGGCATCGATATCAACACCCTCACCGACGTGATGGAAGTGGGTGATCTGGTGGACGCAGCGCTGGTGGGGTTCGATCGCCGCGAGCCGGTGACCATTCCGCCGTTGCAGGACGGCGCCCGTTGGGACGCGTTGCAGGCTGCGCGGCAAGGCTTGCTGGCACAGATCAAGCAGTCCCAGGTTGCCGAGCGTTACCTGGCCAACGCCTGAACAACCGGTAGCAGGCGTGCTGCGCGCCTGTCCCTTCTCACCGAAGCAACGAGCGTTGAACCATGAAGGCATTTTCCATCGAACGGTACGGCAAACAGCCCGGCCGCCTCACCGAGGCCCCCGCGCCTGTTGTGGGTGAGCATGACGTGCTGGTTCAGGTGCGGGCCAGCAGCGTCAATGTGCTGGATGCAAAGATCGCCAAGGGCGAATTCAAACTGATCCTGCCCTATGCGATGCCGTTGACACTCGGCAATGACCTGGCCGGCGTGGTGCTCAGCGTCGGCGCGGCGGTACGACGCTTCAAGCCGGGGGACGAAGTCTACGCCCGCCCGCCCCAGCAGCGTATCGGCACCTTCGCTGAGTTGATTGCCGTGCACGAAGACGCACTGGCGCGCAAACCCGACAACATCACCATGGAGCAAGCCGCGGCCCTGCCCCTGGTCGCGCTCACGGCGTGGCAGGTGCTGGTGGAAACCGCGAAGCTGAAGAAAGGCCAGAAAGTGTTCATTCATGCGGGCTCAGGCGGAGTGGGCAGTATCGCCATTCAGCTGGCCAAGCATTTGGGCGCTTTTGTCGCCACCACCACCAGCACCGCCAATGTGGAGTGGGTCAAGGCGTTGGGCGCGGATGTAGTGATCGACTACAAACAGCAAGCCTTCGAGGCCGTGCTGCGGGATTACGATGTGGTGCTGAACAGCCTGGGCCCGGATGCGCTGGCCAAGTCACTGAAGATTCTCAAGCCCGGCGGTCAGCTCATCTCCATCTCCGGGCCGCCGACGCCCGCCTTCGCCCGCGCCCAGAACCTGCCATGGGTATTAGGCCTGGTCATGGGCCTGTTGAGCAGCGGTATCCGCAGGAAAGCACGCAAGCAAGGCGTGAGCTATGAGTTTGTCTTCATGCGTGCCAGTGGCGCACAACTGGATGAAATCACCGCGCTGGTCGAGTCCGGCAGTATCCGGCCGGTTATCGACCGTACCTTTCCGTTCGAATCCACAGCGGCGGCCCTGGACTATGTCGAACAAGGCCGCGCCAAAGGCAAGGTGGTGATCACGATGGGGACGATACCGCCCGACGCACACCCAGCCGGCTGATCCACACCGCCCCCAGAATCACCAGACCGCCCAGGGCCAAACGGCCCAGCGGTTCGTGCTGGTTCCAGATCAGCAGGTTCAGCAGCAACCCCACCGGCACATGCAGGTTGTTCATCACCGCCAGGGTGCCGCCATTGACCAGGCAGGCGCCCTTGTTCCACCAGTACATGCCCAGCGCGGTGCTGACCAACCCGAGGAACACCAGCACACCCCATTGCAGCGGCGCTTGCGGCAGGAAGTCAGCCTTGCCGAACAGCAGGAACGCCGGCAACACCACCAACAAGGCGCCCAGGTAGAAATAACCGAAACGCCGGAAGTGCGGCTGATCACTGGGGTAACGCGCCACCAGGTGCTTGTACATGACTTGCCCGGCGGCGTAGGTGAAGTTGGCCAATTGCAGCAGCAAGAACCCCATCAGGAAGTGCGGGGTGATCTGATCGAAACGAATCACCGCCGCCCCCCCCACCGCCACTAGGGCCGCCACAAGCGCCCAGGGATTGAAGCGGCGATTAAGCGCGTCCTCGATCAGGGTCACATGCAGCGGCGTGAGGATGGTGAACAGCAGCACTTCCGGCACCGTCAGCACGCGAAAGCTCAGGTACAGGCAGACGTAGGTCACGCCGAACTGCAATGCACCGATCATCAACATGCCGCGCATGAACGCCGGCTCCACCGAGCGCCAGCGCGTCAGCGGAATAAAAATCAGCCCGGCCAGCACCACGCGTACCAGCACCGCAAAGTAGCTGTCGACGTGACCGGCGAGGTATTCGCCAATCAAGCTGAAGGAAAATGCCTGAATCAGGGTGACAACCAGTAGATAGCCCATGCGCGCCTCGTTTCGAATGGGCGCGACATTAAAGCTTTTTGGTTTTTGAAGAAACTCGGCGCAAAAAAAACCCGACCTCGCTAAAGCGGCAGTCGGGCAGGAGCACTCAGGAGCAAAAAGTGCAAAGGGAGGTTCGATACGCGTACTTGAAGGGTTTGCGTGGGGCTATATAAGCAACACGGGATTATCTGACGATTAACGCCTCAGGCCACCTGGGCCAGCAGTGCCTTGGCGTGATTGACGCCCTTCTCCTGGAAGTCGCCGCCCAGGTTGACGCCTTCGGCGTGAATGAAGGTGACGTCATGAATGCCAATAAATGCCATGACCTGGCGCAGGTACGGTTCCTGGTGATCCGAGGTAGCACCCGTGTGAATACCGCCGCGTGCGGTGAGCACGATGGCGCGCTTGCCGGTCAACAGGCCCTGAGGCCCAGTGGCGGTGTATTTGAAAGTCACACCGGCCCGCAACACGTGATCCAGCCAGGCTTTGAGGGTGCTGGGGATAGCGAAGTTGTACATCGGCGCGGCCATCACCAACACGTCGGCGGCCAGCAGTTCGTCAGTCAACTCGTTGGAGCGGTCCAGGGACACCTGTTCGTCGTCGTTACGCTGCTCCGCCGGTTTCATCCAACCGCCCAACAGGTTGGCATCCAAGTGGGGTACCGGATTGAGCGCGACGTCGCGCACGGTGATGTGGTCTGCCGGATGGGCGACTTGCCATTGGCTGATGAACTGTTGGGTGAGCTGGCGGGAAATGGAATCCTGCTGGCGCGCACTGCTTTCGATGATCAGGACATTGGACATGGCTTCGTAGGCTCCATCGGTAATTGCTGTAAGTCGATGGAGAGAAGGTTAACCAGGGCCCATTCGATAAAAAAGCGCAAAAAACTGCTACAACCCATCTAGAAATTCGTTTATAAGCGGAGTATTCCTGTGGGCATGCCCCGCTACCGCTTTATTTTGGCGCGCAGTCCAAGGCAATGCGCATCTTGATGATGGCGCGGTTGAACTTGACCGTGGTGTTGGTGCTTTTGCCTGCCGGCACAGTCACGGTGCGACGGCGTGGCGATTCCGGGCCGTTGGTGAAGGTAACCTTGCACACCGCGTCCTGGGTACCGTAGTTGTTCAGCTGGATCGAACTGATGTCGCCGTCCACATCGGAGGCGGTGTAATCAATGCTCACGCCATCGATCTTTTTCGTCACGTCGATAGGGTAGGCAAACGCGCTCATCGGCAGCAGCGCCAGCAACACACAACACAATTTTCTCATTCGGCAGTCTCCAATAAGGACCGCCAGCTTAGGACAAGAGGAGCTCATCTTGAAAGCGCCCCGCGTTACCCTCGATCAATGGCGCACCTTGCAAGCCGTGGTCGATCATGGCGGCTTTGCCCAAGCCGCCGAAGCGCTGCACCGTTCGCAATCTTCAGTGAGCTACACCGTGGCGCGCATGCAGGACCAACTCGGCGTCCCCTTGCTGCGTATCGACGGGCGCAAGGCGGTGCTGACCGAAGCCGGTGAAGTGCTGCTGCGCCGTTCCCGCCAACTGGTGAAAAACGCCAGCCAACTGGAAGACCTCGCCCATCACATGGAGCAGGGCTGGGAAGCCGAAGTGCGCCTGGTGGTGGATGCCGCCTACCCCAGCGCACGCCTCGTTCGCGCGCTCACCGCCTTTATGCCGCAAAGCCGTGGATGCCGGGTGCGCCTGCGCGAAGAAGTGCTGTCCGGCGTCGAAGAGTTGCTGCTCGACGGCATGGCGGACCTGGCCATTTGCGGGTTTATCATCCCAGGCTACCTGGGCACGGAAATGAGCGATGTGGAGTTCGTCGCCGTGGCCCACCCCGATCACTCGCTGCATCGCCTCAACCGTGAGCTGAGTTTCCACGACCTGGAGAGCCAGATGCAGGTGGTGATCCGTGACTCGGGCCGCCAACAACCGCGCGACGTCGGCTGGCTAGGCGCCGAACAGCGCTGGACCGTCGGCAGCCTCGCTACCGCCGCCACCTTCGTCGGCAGCGGCCTGGGCTTTGCCTGGCTGCCCCGGCACATGATCGAGCGCGAACTCAAGGAAGGCGTGCTCAAGCAGCTTCCCCTGGAAAAAGGTGGCAGTCGAAACCCGACGTTTTACCTGTACTCCAACAAAGACAAACCCTTGGGGCCCGCCACGCAGATCCTCGTGGAATTGCTGCGCACCTTTGACACCGCCCCCCTGGACGCGCCCTTCGCCGCTCCCCAACAAGCCTGAAACGGAGTTCATCCATGGCCTGGTTCGATCATGAAGGCTGCAGCCTGCATTACGAGGAATACGGCCATGGCAACCCCCTGATCCTGATCCACGGCCTGGGCTCCAGCAGCCAGGATTGGGAACTGCAAATACCGGTACTCGCCCGGCACTACCGCCTGATCGTGGTTGACGTGCGCGGCCATGGTCGCTCGGACAAACCCCGGGAGCGCTACAGCATCAAAGGGTTTACCTTCGACCTGGTCGCCCTGATCGAACACCTGGACCTGCCAGCGGCCCACGTGGTGGGTTTATCCATGGGCGGCATGATCGCCTTCCAACTGGCGGTGGATGAACCCCTGCGGGTCAAGAGCCTGTGCATCGTCAACAGCGCGCCTGAGGTCAAGGTGCGCAGTGCCGACGACTATTGGCAGTGGGCCAAACGCTGGACCCTGGCCCGCGTGCTCAGCCTGGGCACCATCGGCAAGGCCTTGGGCGATCGGCTGTTCCCAAAACCTGAGCAGGCCGACCTGCGCCGCAAGATGGCCGAACGCTGGGCAAGCAACGACAAACGTGCTTATCTCGCCAGCTTCGACGCCATTGTGGGCTGGGGCGTGCAGGAACAACTGTCGAGAATTGCCTGTCCAACCCTGGTCATCAGCGCCGACCATGACTACACCCCCGTGGCGCAGAAAGAAATCTATGTAAAACTGCTGCCCGATGCGCGGCTGGTGGTCATCGAAGATTCCCGCCATGCCACGCCCTTGGATCAACCCGAGGTCTTTAACGCGACCTTGCTCGAGTTTCTAAAGACCGTCGAAACCACTACCCAGGATCACTGACCCATGCTGAAAAAAATCGCCTTCTTTGCCGGTTCCGCCCTGTTCGCTGCCAACCTGATGGCGGCCGAGCCGGCCAAGGCGCCACACGTGTTGCTCGACACCACCAACGGCCAGATTGAAATCGAACTGGACCCGGTCAAGGCGCCGATCAGCACCAAGAACTTCCTGGCCTATGTCGACAAGGGCTTCTACACCAACACGATCTTTCACCGCGTGATCCCCGGCTTCATGGTCCAGGGCGGCGGGTTCACCCAGCAAATGGCGCAAAAGCCGACCGAAGCACCGATCAAGAACGAAGCCAGCAATGGCCTGCATAACGTGCGTGGCACCTTGTCCATGGCTCGCACCAATGACCCGAACTCGGCCACCAGCCAATTCTTCATCAACGTGGCCGACAATGCCTTCCTCGACCCGGGCCGCGATGCCGGTTATGCCGTGTTCGCCAAAGTGGTCAAGGGCATGGACGTGGTCGACATCATCGTCAACTCCCAGACCACCACCAAGCAAGGCATGCAGAACGTGCCTATCGATCCTGTGATCATCAAGTCGGCCAAGCGCATCGACTGAGGTCCGCAGGCAGCTTTGCACGGTGCCCGCATGGCACCGTGCACCTTTGAAAGGAGAGCCCGCCCGGCGGGCGTCAAACCTAATGCTCTATCGTCGTTTTGAACAACTGATCGATATTTTCCGCGACGCCCCCAGCGCGGCCCCTCCCGAAAAAGTCCTGCCCTTCTATCTCTATTACCTGCGCCAGGTGTGGCCGTGCTTCGCCGCGCTGCTGGTGGTGGGGCTGGTCGGCGCCCTGATCGAAGTTGCGTTGTTCAGCTACCTGAGCCGCATCATCGACCTGGCCCAGGGCACGCCACCGGCGAATTTTTTCCAGATCCACAGCGCCGAGCTGATCTGGATGGCCGTGGTCGCCCTGTTGTTGCGCCCGCTCTTCAACGGACTGCATGACTTGCTGGTGCACCAGACCATCAACCCTGGCATGACCAGCCTGATTCGCTGGCAGAACCACAGCTACGTGCTCAAGCAGAGCCTGAATTTCTTTCAAAACGATTTCGCCGGGCGCATCGCCCAGCGGATCATGCAAACCGGCAACTCCTTGCGTGACTCGGCGGTGGCGACCGCGGAGGCTATCTGGCACGTGTCGATCTACGCCATCAGTGCCCTGGTGTTGTTTGCCGAGGCCGACTGGCGGCTGATGATTCCGCTGATCACCTGGATCGTTTGCTACAGCCTGGCCCTGCGTTACTTCGTACCTCGGGTGAAAGAACGCTCGGTGATTTCCTCCGAGGCGCGCTCCAAACTGATGGGCCGAATCGTCGACGGCTACACCAATATCACCACTTTGAAGCTGTTCGCCCATACCCAGAATGAACAGGAATACGCCAAGCAAGCGATCATCGAGCAGACCGAAAAAACCCAACTGGCCGCCCGCGTGCTCACCAGCATGGACACCGTGATCTGTATTCTGAACGGCCTGCTGATCGTCACCACTACTGGCCTGGCCCTGTGGCTGTGGACCCAGTCTCTGATTTCCGTGGGCGCGATTGCCCTCGCCACCGGCCTGGTGATCCGCATCGTCAACATGTCCGGCTGGATCATGTGGGTGGTCAACGGCATTTTCGAAAACATCGGCATTGTGCAAGACGGCCTGAAGACCATCGCCCAGCCACTGGCCGTTATCGATCGTGAAAACGCTCCGCGCCTGACGGTACCCCACGGCCAGGTACGCTTTGAGCAAGTGGACTTCCACTACGGCAAGAAGAGCGGAATCATTGGCGGCCTCAACCTTGAGATCAAGGCCGGGGAAAAGATCGGCTTGATCGGCCCATCCGGCGCGGGCAAGTCGACGCTGGTCAACCTGCTGCTGCGCCTTTACGACCTGCAGGGCGGGCGCATCCTCATCGACGGCCAGGACATCGCCGAGGTCGCCCAGGAGAGCCTGCGTGCACAAATCGGCATGATCACCCAAGACACCTCGTTGCTGCACCGCTCGATCCGCGACAACCTGTTGTATGGCAAGCCCGACGCGACTGACGAAGAACTGTGGGCGGCGGTGCACAAGGCCCGCGCCGATGAATTCATCCCGCTGCTGTCGGATTCCGAGGGCCGCACCGGGCTGGATGCCCATGTGGGTGAACGTGGGGTGAAACTCTCCGGCGGGCAACGCCAGCGTATCGCTATCGCCCGCGTGCTGCTCAAGGACGCGCCGATCCTGATCATGGACGAAGCCACCTCTGCGCTGGACTCTGAAGTGGAAGCGGCGATCCAGGAGAGCCTGGAAACCTTGATGCAGGGCAAGACGGTGATCGCAATTGCACACCGGTTGTCGACCATCGCACGAATGGACCGCCTGGTGGTGCTGGAAAAAGGCCAGATTGCCGAAAGCGGCAGCCATTCCGAGTTGTTGGCATACGGCGGGCTTTATTCGCGGTTATGGCAGCATCAGACCGGGGGTTTTGTCGGCATAGACTGATTTTGCTGAGTAAAGCCCCGCTCAATTCCGAACAATTCTGACAGCTTTCTCTATCTGGCTGGTCTTGCGAGACAATCCTGCTGTACTGCAATCAGGCCCCAGGAGGGCCCTGATTTAAGGCAGCAGGGAAGCCACACAGACCGTTAATCAGATAGAGCAATCTAAGGAAGTGTTCATGTCACTGTTCAAACGTTCCGTAACGGAAGGACTGGGTACGTTTTGGCTGGTGTTGGGTGGCTGCGGGAGTGCGGTGTTGGCCGCAGCGTTCCCCAACGTCGGCATCGGCCTGCTCGGGGTGTCCCTGGCTTTTGGGCTCACGGTGCTGACCATGGCATTTGCCATCGGGCATATCAGCGGCTGTCACCTTAACCCGGCCGTCTCGGTGGGGTTGGTGGTCGGCGGCAGATTCCCGGCCAGGGAGTTGCCGGCCTACATCGTGTCGCAAGTGATCGGTGGCGCCATCGCCGCCGCACTGCTGTACTTCATCGCCAGCGGCAAACCCGGGTTCGAACTGGCCTCCGGGCTGGCAAGCAATGGTTATGGCGAGCATTCACCCGGTGGTTATTCAATGGCGGCAGGCTTTGTCTGTGAGCTGGTGATGACGGCGATGTTCGTGCTGATCATCCTTGGCGCCACCGACCGTCGAGCCCCGGCAGGCTTCGCGCCCATCGCCATTGGCCTGGGGCTGACGCTGATCCACCTTATCTCCATCCCGGTGACCAACACCTCGGTCAACCCGGCCCGCAGCACAGGGCCTGCGTTGATTGTCGGCGGCTGGGCGCTGCAGCAATTGTGGCTGTTCTGGCTCGCGCCCATCCTCGGCGCGGTGATCGGCGGCATTACGTACCGATGGGTGGGTGCAGAAAAAACAGCTTGACCCAATCCCTGCAGGAGCGAGCTTGCTCGCGAAAAACGCCAACGATGACGCGGTGCATACAGCTGTAATCCCGCGTCGTCTGCACGTTCTTCGCGAGCAAGCTCGCTCCTACAGGGTGTTTCACGTGCCGTCAGAGTGCCGATAAGGCAGGGCCGCCCTCGCCTCTTCGGCATACGCCAGAACCCCCACCCGTTCGCGCTCAAGAAAATCTTCCACAGCGTTCTTCAACCCCGGGTGGCGCAGGTAGTGCCATGACCGCGTAATCACCGGCTCAAACCCGCGAATCAATTTGTGCTCGCCCTGGGCACCCGCATCGAAGCGTTGCAGGCCGTGGGCGATGGCGTAGTCCATGCCTTGGTAGAAACAGGTCTCGAAATGCAGGCGGTCGAATTCCGCCAGGCAACCCCAGTAGCGGCCGTAGAAGCTGTCGCCACCGATCAGGCTGAAGGCCATCGCCACCGGGCGCGTGCCTTGTTTGGCCAAGACTACGCGTATGGCTGTGGGCATGCGCTCAGCCAACAGGCTGAAAAATGCGCGGGTCAGGTAGGGCGATTGCCGACGCACCGCGTAGGTGTTGGCGTAGCAGGCGTAAACAAAATCCCACTGGGATTCGCTCAGCTCATGGCCTTGCAACCACTCGAACTCGATACCCTGCCCTGCCACTTGTTCGCGCTCTTTGCGCATCTGTTTGCGCTTGCGTGAACTCAGGGCGTCGAGGAAATCCTGGAAGTCGCGGTAACCACGGTTCTGCCAATGAAACTGACAACCCAGGCGTTGCAACCAGCCGGGGTGTTGGGCCATGGCTTCATCGGCGAGGGCATCGGTAAAGTTGATATGGGCGCTCGACAGGCCCTCGATCTCCAGATACCCCGGCAGGCTATTAAGCAATTCGAAAGCGTCTGCGGCACTGGCAGCCAATACGCGCGGCCCACCGACCGGGCTGAACGGCACGGCCGTCAGCAACTTGGGGTAATAGTCGATGCCGGCGCGCTCGCAAGCGTCGGCCCAGCCGTGATCGAACACGTACTCGCCATAAGAATGCCACTTGCGATAACCCGGCAATGCCGCCATCAACCGGTCGCCTTCCCAGTGCAGCAAGTGCTCCGTCTGCCAGCCCGAATGCGGGCCGATGCTGGCGCTGTCTTCCAGCGCACTGAGAAACCCATGCTGCATAAACGGCTGGGCCTGTGGCATCAGGGCATCCCACGTGTGCGCAGCGATATCGGACAGGCTGTCCAGGCGTTGCAGCGGCATCGGCATCCTCATTGTTTCTTGGCATGAAAACCTGGGGAGTATCGCTGATCACAGCCGCGCACACATCCTCAAAACACGCGGACAGACGTCAAAACCCTTAGTTCCGTTGCGTAACGATTTGTCATCTAGATGAAATCACTTAGCCACTACTCCGTCATAAACGGTCGCGATACTGACGCCAGTTTTTAGAGCGTCCGGGTCTACCGGGCGACATTTTTTCCGTCCGTCATGGGTCGGTTGTGTCCTGGAGGGTGTTGCCCTCCCTCCTCACTTTCGGAGATTGATATGCGTCTTGCTTCCACTAAAACTGCGGCGGTCCTGTGTGGCGGCCTGTTGCTGGCACTGAGCGTTCCGGCCAGCGCTGCAGTCGACGCTAAATTGCTCGACATGCTCAAGGCCAACGGCCAGATCACCGCGGCGCAGTACACCGAACTGCAAATGGAACTGGCCAGGGATCAGAAAGAGCAGCAGATCGCACGCCAGGCTCAACAAGAGACCAACGAGCAGATCGCGGCCACTGCGAAAAAAACCAACGAGCTGAGCAGCTTCGACCAGAAATTGGCTTGGGCAGCCAAGACCCAGTTCAAGGGTGACGTGCGCTTCCGCCAGGAAACCATCAAGATCGACGGCGAGCCCAACAACGGTGGGCGTGACAAAGACCGTCAACGCATTCGTGCCCGCCTGGGTGCCTACACCGAAATCAACCCGCAGGTGGACACTGGTATCCGTATCGCCACCGGCGGCGGCGATGATGCACGCTCCACCAACCAAGACCAGGATGGTTACTTCGATAAGAAGTCGATCTGGCTGGACCTCGGCTACATCGACTACCACCCGGACCAGATCAAGAACCTGCACGTGATCGGCGGCAAGATGCTGCAGCCGTGGGTGAACATGGGCGATGTGATCTGGGATAGCGACATCAACCCTGAAGGCCTGGCCGTCACCTACAAATACCCACTGGGTAGCAGCGCTGAGCTGTTCGGCAGCCTGGGTAACTACAACCTCAAGGACAACGTGGACGGTGACGGCGTGCAATTTCGCCATGACCTGCGCCTGACGTCCGGCCAGTTGGGCACGCGGTTCTCGGTCACCGACAACCTGAAAATGACCTTGGGCGGCAGCATCTACGCCTACAAGAATGACGAAGACAGCCGCTGCACAACCACCACCACGCCTTGCGCATTGGCGGTCAACGGCAACTCGGCCAACAATGAATTCCGCTTGTACGAAGGCTTTGCGCAAGCAGACATCGGTGGCCTGGCCGTGCCGCTGTCGTTCTACGGCCAGTACGTGAAAAACAACGATGCGGTGACCGACCAGGACACCGCCTGGTTGCTGGGTGCCAAGTCCAAGGTGTTCGGTTTGAACCTGGACTACAACTACCGCGACGTTCAACGTAACGCCGTCGTAGGCGCCTTCACCGATTCGGACTTCGCCAACGGCACCACCGGCTCGCGCGGTCACAAGATGAAAGTCAGCTATGACATCGACAAGAACTTCGCCATCGGCGCCACCTACTTCCTGACCAAGGCTGACTTCGCCAGCCGGACCCAGCGGGATGCCGATACCAACACCTTGCAGCTGGATGCTGAAGCCAAGTTCTAACGCTTAGCATGTAGGAGCGAGCTTGCTGTGGCGAGCAAGCTTGCTTGCGCTGGGGTGNAAAAGCCTGCGACTGCTGCGCAGTCGAGCGGGAGCAAGCTCCCTCGCCACAGCAAGCTCGCTCCTACATGATGTCTTTACGCCGCTCGGCGGCCAGTTGTTCGGCCAGCGCATCAACACCCTCCACCGGCTCCTGCGGCATACGCTTGAGCGTTGCCTGCATCAGGCGCATCTGACGGATAAAGCGCCGGCAGTTCGGACAAAACATCAAGTGATGACGCACCAGCAGACGCTCCCGAAAGGTCAATTGCCCATCGAGATAGTCACTGGAACGCGCTACTTGTTCTTTACAGGTCAACATTCGCCCGTTTCCTCAAAATGCTCCACCGTGGCGAAGACTTTAAGCCGCGCTCGATGCAACAGCACACGGACGTTGGAGAGTGAAAGGGTCAGAAGATTACAGATTTCTTCCAGTTCCAGGCCCTGGCGTTCACGCAGGACCAGCACACTGCTTTGCAATTCGGACAAACTCAGAATCGTATGCTCCAGGCATTTGCGCAGTTCATCTTCGGTCAGCAGCGCTTCCGGGGTGTCTTGGTGCCAAGCGTAAGGGGCGACAGCCCAATGGCCATCATCCGGGCTGAAGCGGTCATCGCCAATGGTGCCGTGGGGTGAGGGCAAATCGTCGAGAAGGACTTCCCGACGATTTTGTTTGTAACGGCTCTTTGCGGAGTTGGCAGTGATCGTCAATAACCATGTCTTGAGGCTCGATCGCCCTTCGAACTTGGCCAGGTTGCGCACCACCGAGAGCCAGGCATCTTGCACCACCTCCTCGGCATGGCGCTGGCCGACGATGGCATACGCCACTGCGCGCATCGCACTCTGGTAAGTGTTGACCAAATCCTTATAAGCCCGCTGCTCACCCTTGAGCAGGCGTTCAAGCAGGTGCGCATCGTCCGCTGCTGCCATCGATTACCTCAATATTGCCGTGGAAATACGCTCAATGTGGGAGCTGGCTTGCCTGCGATCCAGACAACTCGGTGATTCAGGCACACCGAGCCGACGCCTTCGCAGGCAAGCCAGCTCCCACAGTTGATCGCGTCCGGCCACACACTCAGCGTTTGCGCAGGATCACACTGCCAATCGAATACCCGGCGCCAAAGGAGCTGAGTACGGCAACCGCGCCCTTGGGCAGGTCATCCTGATAAGTGTGAAACGCAATCACCGAGCCGGCCGAGCTGGTATTGGCGTAAGTATCGAGGATCACCGGCGCTTCTTCCACCGATGCCTCGCGCCCCAGCAATTTTTTCACGATCAAGTGATTCATGCTCAGGTTGGCCTGGTGCAGCCAGAAACGCTTCACATCAGTGACACTCAGCTGGTTTTCTGCCAAGTGCTCGCCGATCAATTCGGCCACCATCGGGCAAACATCGCGGAATACCTTGCGGCCTTCCTGCACGAACAGCTTGTCGGGGGCGCCGATGCCCTCTTCCGCCGTGCGGTTGAGAAAGCCGAAGTTGTTGCGAATGTTGTTGGAAAACTTGGTCAGCAGCTTGGTGCTCACCACATCGAACTGATGTTCGGACGTCGCCAGGTCAGCACGCTCGAGGATCACCGCCGTGGCGGCATCACCGAAGATGAAATGGCTGTCACGGTCACGAAAGTTCAGGTGGCCGGTGCAGACTTCCGGGTTGACCATCAGGATCGCCCGGGCCTGGCCCAACTGGATGCTGTTGGCCGCGTTCTGGATGCCGAAGGTGGCCGAGGAACACGCCACGTTCATGTCGAAGCCGAAACCCTGGATACCCAAGGCTTCCTGGACTTCAATGGCGATCGCCGGGTAGGCACGTTGCAGGTTGGAGCAGGCGACAATCACGCCATCAATGTCGGCGGCGGTCTTGCCGGCGCGCTGCAGGGCTTGTTCGGCGGCACCGATGGCCATCTGGCAAAGCACCGACCATTCGTCGTTGCTGCGCTCGGGCAGGCGCGGCGCCATGCGCTGCGGATCGAGGATGCCGTCTTTGTCCATCACAAAACGGCTCTTGATGCCGGATGCCTTTTCGATGAATGCCGCGCTCGACTCGGTCAGCGCCTGCACCTCGCCACGTTCGATAGCGGCGGCGTTGTCGGCGTTGAACTGTTGTACGTAGGCATTGAAAGACTGCACCAGCTCTTCGTTGGAGATGCTGTTGGCCGGGGTGTACAGGCCGGTGCCGCTGATGACGACGTTATGCACGGTCGTTCCTCTAAATCTGTCAGGCAGAAGATATTGGTACCGTCGTACCAAACTGTAAGTCGTTTGATTCCGTCCAGCAGGCATCAAACTGGCAACGCTTTATCTAATCTTGTAACCGCGAAGTTTGCCACAACGCCGGTGATTTGGCGCCATATGCCAGACAAACATCCAATTGTGGGAGGGGTTTGTCCTCATACCTGTAGGAGCGAGCTTGCTCGCGAAAAACTCACAGGCGCCGCGTTTATTCAGGAGAGCCGCGTTATCGTTGACGTTTTTCGCGAGCAAGCTCGCTCCTACAAGTGGGCCAGGGGTTCAGGGCTCTACCTGACTCCACTGCTTGCTCAAGCGCTTATCGGAAATCGGCACTTTGGTGCCCAACTGCTGAGCAAACAGCGACACCCGGTATTCCTCCAGCCACCAGCGGTATAGCTCCAACTGCGGGTCGCGCTTGCCTTCCTGGGTGTGTTTGTTCAGGCGGTTCTGGTACTGCGCCCACAGGCCGCCCAATTCGCTGCTCCACACGCGGTCCTTTTGCACCTGGCTCGGCAGTTTTTCCAGGCGCAGTTCAATGGCCTTGAGGAAACGCGGCAGTTCCTTGAACCACTGGGCCGGGGTTTCCCGCACAAAACCTGGATACACCAGGTTGCTCAGTTGCTGTTTGATATCGTTCAAGGCCACGGCCTGGGCCAGGTCGATCTTGCCTTTGAAGCGTTTTTGCAGGCCGTGCCAGAGCTTCAGCACTTCCAGGGTCAGGCGCGCCAAGCGTTCGGCGTGCTCAGTCCAACCGCCGCGCTTGCGTTCAGCCAAGGCTGCCAGGCCAGCGCCGTCCCGTGGCAGGCTATCTTCGCCTTCAAGTACGCAGGTATCGAGGCTGGCCAACAGGATGTCTTCCACCAGCGCGTCGATACGCCCCAGTTCACGGTACATCAGGCCCAGCTCGGTCAAGCCCGGCAATTTACCGCGCAGGAATTTCGCCGGTTCCGCCAATTGCTGCATCAGCAGGCGCTGCAAGGCGCGACGGTGCTGGAACTCGGCTTCGGCGGCGGTCGAGAAGCGCCCCTCCTTGACCGTGCCGTTCTCTTCCACCAGTGCCGGGTACACTGTCATCGATAGGCCGGCGATGTTCTGCTGGGTCTTTTCCGCCACCGCCGCAAACACCTTGGCCTCTACCGGCTGCTGGCTTTTCGCGGTTTGCGGCACGGCCAAGGCCGCCTGGCTGGCTTCGGCGAACCGTGCGGTGAGCTCGGCCAAGTCACGGCCTTCGCCGAGGAACTTGCCCTGGCCGTCGACCACTTCCAGGTTCATCTTCAGGTGGTTTTCCACCTGTTGCGCCGCCTCGGCCCACGCCTCATCGCTGACCCGCGCACCGGTCATGCGCAGCAATTCACGCCCCAGCGCCTGGGGCAGAGAGCCCTGGCCGAATTCGATACGTTGCAGCGCAGCCTTGACGAAGTCCGGCACCGGCACGAAGTTTTTGCGCAGCGCCTTGGGCAAGTTGCGCACCAGAGCGATGCACTTGGCTTCGATCAACCCCGGCACCAGCCACTCCAGGCGCTCGGCTGGCAACGCCGGCAACAACGGCGCCGGCACCCGCAGGGTCACGCCGTCACGGGGGTGGTTGGGTTCGAAGTGGTAACTCAAGGCCAGGGCCAGGTCGCCCAGGTGCAAGGTGTCCGGGTAATGCGCGGCGGTGACTTCACTGGCCTCGCGGGCCAGCACGTCTTCTTCACGCATGATCAACAGTTGCGGGTCTTTCTGGCTGTTGACCTTATACCAACTGTCAAAGGTGGCGGTCTGGTGAATCTCTGCGGGCAGGCGCGCATCGTAAAAGGCGTACAGGGTTTCTTCGTCGGCCAGGATGTCGCGACGGCGGGCCTTGGCTTCCAGCTCGTCGAGTTGCTCCAGCAGTTTCTGGTTGGCCGTCAGGCACTTGGCACGGGACTGAATCTCGCCGCGCACCAGGCCTTCACGAATAAACAACTCACGGGACACCACCGGGTCAATCGGCCCGTAATGCACCGGCCGGCGCCCGACCACGATCAGCCCGAACAGGGTGATCTGCTCAAAGGCCACCACCTGGCCGCGCTTCTTCTCCCAATGGGGTTCGAAGTGGTTTTTCTTGATCAGATGCCCGGCCAGCGGCTCGATCCAGTCGGCGTCGATTTTCGCCACCATGCGTGCATAGAGCTTGGTGGTTTCCACCAGTTCGGCGGTCATCAGCCATTGCGGGCGCTTCTTGCCGATGCCCGAAGACGGGTGAATCCAGAAGCGACGCTGGCGCGCGCCGAGGTAATCGCCGTCTTCGGTCTTCTGGCCGATCTGGCTGAGCAAGCCGGACAGTACCGCTTTATGCAGCTTCGGATAGTCCGCGGGCTCTTTGTTGAGGCTCAGCTGCATGTCGCGGCAGATCAGGCTCAATTGACGATGGGAGTCGCGCCACTCGCGCAGGCGCAAGTAGTTGAGGAAGTTTTTGCGGCACCAGTTGCGCAACGGGCTGGCGGTCAGTTCCTGGCGCTGCTCCTCGAAACCGCGCCACAGGTTGACCAGCCCGGCGAAGTCCGAATCCGGGTCTTTCCACTGTGCGTGGGCCTGGTCGGCCGCTTGTTGACGCTCCGGTGGGCGCTCGCGCGGGTCCTGGATCGACATGGCGCTGGCGACGATCAACACTTCCTGCAAACTGCCCAGCTTGGCCGCTTCCAGCAACATGCGGCCCATGCGCGGGTCCACCGGCAAGCGGGCAAGCTGGCGGCCCAACGGCGTGAGCTGGCTGTTGCGGTCTACCGCCGAGAGTTCTTGCAGCAGGTTGAAACCGTCGCTGATGGCCTTGCCATCCGGCGGTTCGATAAACGGGAAATCGGTGATCTCGCCCAGGCGCAGGTGCAGCATCTGCAGGATCACAGCAGCGAGGTTGGTGCGCAGGATCTCCGGGTCGGTAAATTCCGGGCGCCCGATAAAGTCTTCTTCGCTGTACAAGCGCACGCAAATACCCGGCTCAACCCGGCCGCAACGGCCTTTACGCTGGTTGGCGCTGGCCTGGGAAATCGCCTCGATGGGCAAACGCTGCACTTTGGCGCGGTAGCTGTAGCGACTGATGCGCGCCGTACCGCTGTCGATCACGTAGCGAATGCCCGGCACGGTCAGCGAGGTTTCCGCGACGTTGGTCGCCAGTACCACGCGCCGGCCCGGGTGGGACTGGAAAATGCGCTGCTGCTCGGCCGGCGACAGCCGTGCGTACAACGGCAAAATCTCGGTGTGCTTGAGCTGGGCCTTGCGCAGCATGTCGGCCGCGTCACGAATCTCGCGCTCGCCGGGCAGGAACACCAATACGTCGCCAGGACTGCGCCGTTCGCTGCGCTCATAGGTGGCGATTTCATCGAGGGTGGCAAGGATCGCCTGGTCGACGGTCAGGTCGTCCTCGACGCGGTTGCCCTCCTCGTCCTGTTCCAGGGTGAGTGGGCGATACCAGGTGTCCACCGGGAAGGTACGGCCCGACACCTCGACAATCGGCGCATCGTCGAAGTGCTTGGAAAAGCGCTCCAGGTCGATGGTGGCCGAGGTGATGATGACTTTCAGGTCGGGGCGACGCGGCAACAGGGTCTTGAGGTAGCCGAGCAGGAAATCGATGTTCAGGCTGCGTTCGTGGGCTTCGTCGACGATGATCGTGTCGTAGCGCTCGAGGTAGCGGTCGTTCTGGGTTTCGGCCAGCAGGATGCCGTCGGTCATCAGCTTGATCAGGGTGTTGGAGTCACTCTGGTCTTCGAAGCGCACTTGGTAACCGACCAGCGCACCCAATGGCGTGGCCAGCTCTTCAGCGACGCGGCTGGCGACACTGCGCGCCGCGATCCGGCGCGGCTGGGTGTGGCCGATCAGGCCGAACTGGCCACGGCCGATTTCCAGGCAGATTTTCGGCAACTGCGTGGTTTTACCCGAGCCGGTTTCACCGGCGATGATCAGTACCTGGTGCTTGTTCAGCGCGTCCTTGATCTCATCGCGCTTGGCGGCAATCGGCAGGCTGTCGTCGTAGCGAATCACCGGCAGGCTGGCGCGCCGCGCCGTGACCTGCGCGCACGATGCCTGCATGCGCGCCACCCACTGCGCCAACTTGTCCTCGTCGGGCTTCTTGCGCAGCTCAAGCAACTGCCGGCGCAAGCGGTGGCGGTCGGCGAGCATGGCGTGATCGAGGGTTTTGAGCAGTTGGTCGATGGTGGGTGCTTGGTCAGTCATCAGGTGCGTTTGGGTCGTCTATTTATGCAGGGGGCGGATTGTCGCAGAAAAGCAGCTGCTAGCGGCAAGCTTCAAGCAGCAAGTAAGGGCAGACCTGCTTTCACTTGCCCCTTGCAGCTTGCAGCTTGCAGCTTATGGCTGCTCTTTCCTCTTATAAGGGAACACGTCGATCACCTTGCCGGCACGAATCGCGTCCTGCAGGCCTTTCCAGTAGTCAGCGTTGTACAACTCGCCATGCAGCTCATCGAACAACCGGCGCTGCCCGGCGTCGGCAAACAGGAACGGCGGGAACTCTTCGGGGAACACATCCAGCGGGCCGATGGAATACCAGGGCTCGGAGGCCATTTCATCCTCGGGGGTGCGCGGCGCGGGAATATGGCGGAAGTTGGCTTCGGTGAGAAAGCAGATTTCGTCGTAGTCGTAGAACACCACGCGGCCGTGGCGGGTGACGCCAAAGTTCTTCAGCAACATGTCGCCGGGGAAGATATTCGCCGCCGCCAGTTGCTTGATCGCCAGGCCGTAATCCTCCAATGCTTCGCGCACCTGGGCGGGGTTGGCGTTGTCGAGGTAGAGGTTGAGCGGGGTCATGCGTCGCTCGGTCCAGCAGTGGCGGATGAGCACGGTGTCGCCCTCCACTTCGACGGTACCGGCGGCGACTTCCAGCAGCTCGGCCAGGCACTCGGGCTCGAACTTGCTCAAGGGGAAGCGGAAGTCGGCGAACTCCTGGGTGTCGGCCATGCGCCCTACCCGGTCGACGCTTTTCACCAGGCGGTACTTTTCGATCACCGTGGCGCGGTTGACGTTTTTTGACGGCGAGAAGCGGTCCTTGATGATCTTGAACACCGTATTGAAACCCGGCAGCGTGAACACGCTCATGACCATGCCGCGCACGCCGGGGGCCATGATGAACTGGTCGTCAGTGGTGGCCAGGTGGTTGATCAGCGCGCGGTAGAACTCGGATTTGCCGTGCTTGTAGAAACCGATGGAGGTGTACAACTCGGCAATGTGCTTGCCCGGCAGGATGCGCTTGAGAAAGCCGATGAATTCCGCTGGCACGGGCACGTCGACCATGAAATAGGAACGGGTGAACGAGAAGATGATCGACACATCGGCTTCGTCGGTGATCAACGCATCGATCTGGATGCCACGCCCTTCGCGGTGCAGCAGCGGAATCACCAACGGCCATTGTTCGTCGCGGGTGTAGATGCGCCCCACGAGGTAGGCGCCTTTGTTGCGATACAGCACCGAGGAAAACAACTCGACCTTGAGGTCCGGGTCCTTGCATACCCAATCCGGCAGGTTTTCCCGCAACTGGGCTTCGAGGCGGCGCAGGTCGGCGGGCAGGTCGGCGTAGGGCTCGCTGAAGCTGTAGTCAGAGAAGACCTGCGCCAGCATGTCCGCTATTTTACCGGCCGGCGTGTAGATACGGGTTTGCGCCGCCCGCGCCCGGCGCAGGCTAGGCCGAGTGGTGTGGATGAACATGCAGCCGTCACTGATCAGGTCATGGCTGAACAGGCCGCAGAAGATCGAGTTGTACCAGGTCTCCGACAGCTCATCGTCAAAGCGCAGGTCGATCAAACCGATATAAGCGCTTTTTACCAAGGGCCACTGGCCGATGTCCTGCAATCCAGCAGGGTCGAAACTGGCGCGCAGACGGGTAGTCACCTCAGCGACTTTCTCCTCATAGAGATTGATGCGCGCCGCCGACGCGGCCTGCCCCTGCTGCCACTGGGCCTTCTCGAAACGCTCACGGGCGCCATCGGTGATCTGGCGGAAGTGCTCACGGTAATCGTCGAAACCGTCGAGGATCATCCGGGCGATAGCGAGGGCGGACTGCGACATGCGGGAAACCTCGAACGGGTATCTGGAAGCCCAGAGCTTAGCCAGTGAACCGAGGCAGGAGAAGAATGATTTTGCACGGGGGCAAACTGACTGCAATTAGCCATTGTGCCGACCTGCCCGCTGGGCAACACTTCTGCGCCCGATTGGCATAGGAGTTTTCCGTGAGACCTGTTGACACCCTGTATCTGCTGGGGCTGGCTGCCATCTGGGGCGCGAGTTTCCTGTTCATGCGCATCATCGCGCCGGAAATCGGCACGGTGCCCACCGCGTTTTTCCGCGTGTCGATTGCCGCCGCGGGCTTATTGGTGATCCTGGCGATGCTGCGCGTGAACTGGGATTTCCAGGGCAAGTTCAAGACGGTCCTGCTGCTGGGCGTGATCAACTCGGGGATTCCCGCGACGATGTACTCGGTGGCGGCGCAGGTACTGCCGGCGGGTTATTCGGCGATTTTCAACGCCACTACACCGCTGATGGGTGTGCTGATCGGCGGGTTGTTTTTCAGCGAACGCCTGACGCCGGCAAAAATAGCGGGTGTGGCCTTGGGTCTGCTTGGTGTTGCCGTGCTCACCCGCGCAGGGCCGGTGGCATTTGATCTGGAACTGTTAATAGGCGCATTAGCATGCCTGCTGGCGACCACCTGCTATGGCTTCGCCGGTTTCCTGGCGCGACGCTGGCTGGATCAGCGCGGCGGGTTGGACAGTCGTCTCTCTGCCTTGGGCAGTATGCTGGGTGCTACGTTGTTTTTGCTGCCGTTCTTCGCCTTCAGCGCCATCACCCAGCCACCGGCGAGTTGGGGCGGCTGGCAGGTGTGGGTGTCGCTGCTCGGATTGGGGCTGGTATGTACGGCGTTCGCCTACATCCTGTACTTCCGCCTGCTGTCATCCATCGGCCCGGTCAAGTCAATGACCGTGACCTTCATGATTCCGCCGTTCGGCGTGTTGTGGGGGGCGTTGTTGTTGGATGAACCGCTGTCCATGGCTCATCTGTATGGTGGTGTATTGATTGCCGGGGCGTTGTGGTTGGTGTTGCGCCCGCAAAAACTGTAGGAGCGCCCCTGTGGCGAGGGAGCTTGCTCCCGCTCGACTGCGTAGCAGTCGCAAGCTCCTGGGGGCGCTTCGCACCCCAGCGCAAGCAAGCTTGCTCGCCACCGCTAGCTCGCTCCTACAGGGGTGGTTTCTAGCTCTTACGGAACACGAAGACCAAGCCGACGATGATCAACGCCATTCCCAGCACGCTCAACAGCGCCAGGCGGTTACCGAAGATCAGGTAGTCCATCACCGCGGTCACCGCCGGCACCAGATAGAACAAACTGGTGACATTCACCAGGTTGCCGCGGGCAATCAGCCGATACAGCAACAGCGTCGCCAGCACCGACACCACCAAGCCCATCCACAGCACCGGCAGGTAAAAGCCTGCACTGTGCTCGAAGTGGAACGGCTGGAACGGCACGAACACTCCGCACAGCAACAGCCCGGCCAAGTATTGCAGTGGCAGCGTGCCCAAAGGATTGTCGGTGATGCGCTTTTGCATGATCGAGCCAAACGTCATGCTCGCCAGCGCCAGCAGCCCGAACAGCATCCCCGCCAGGGACATGCCCGCCAACCCGATGCCCTGGTACACCACCATGATCAAGCCAGCCAACCCCAACCCCAGGCCGAACAGCCGGCGCCAGGAGCGTTGGCGCTCCATCAGTACCACGGTGAGGATCGGCTGCACACCCATGATGGTCGCCATCACCCCAGGGGTGACGTTGAGGTCCAGGGCCAGCAGATAGAAAATCTGATAGGCCCCCAGCAAGACCAGGCCCGTCGCCGCCGCATACAGCAGCGGCTTGCCGGGACGTGGCAGCTTCAACTTGAGGAGCGGGACCAGCACTACCAACCCCATCAGGGCGATGGCAAACCGGATCAACAGAAAGGCAAAGGGCGACGCATGGGCCAGGCCCAACTTGGAGAAGATCGCCCCGCTGCTCCACAGCAAGACAAACACGCTCGTCGAGGCCGCCGCGGCCACGGATTGTTTCGAAAGCACAGACATGGTTACCACCTGTTATCAGGCAAAAAAGCCGACTCAGTAAAAAACTGAATTTCAGTAGGTTTTTTCAGGCAGGCACGGGCAACAGCGAATTGCTGATCAGCCCGAAATGCCAACACCCGGCGGTGATACGACTGCGTACACCGGCGTGCTACTGACAGGTGGGGGGTAATGACTGATCTGCGCAGGCTGCTTGCCACGGCACGGCACGACCACGGCGTTGACCGCTGAATCGACTACCGCTATGCGCTGGGAAGCTGGCATGTGCTGATCTTTTTGAAGGGATATAAAGACGCGACGACTATAACCAGCCGCAAACATACTTTGCAATCCTTTCCCCATTGCCTTGTACATGGAGGCGTTTTCATGCCCTGGAACCTGGCCACTCGCTATAATGCCGCCCGGATTTTTCGAAGGATTTCACATGATTGCTTTGCCCTGGCTGTACCTCACCCTACTTTCCATTGGCTATGTCGTGGCTTTGATCTACGGCCAACTGGGCGTACTGGCGGCGGTCTCCATCGCACTGCTGCTGGTGGCCGGGTACGCCGTGCGCCAGCAACGCAACCCTTGGGCACGCTACTTGGGCCAAGGCTTGTTTATCGTACTGGCCCTGGGCCTGGTGATGCACTGGCTGCCGGGTTTCTATAACGGCCGCGGTATTGCGCCCCAGCGTTTAACTCCGGACTCAGTGCCCTTCTCGATGTACCTGAACCAGGACAAGCCCCTGATAGGCTTCTGGCTGTTGCTGGCCTGCCCGTGGATTGTGGCGCGACGCTCATTGCGCCTGTCGATCTGCGTCACCGCCCTGGCACTGACCCTGACCGCCATCGTCGCACTGGGTGGTGCCGCACTGATGGGAATGATCAGTTGGGCACCGAAATGGCCGGACCAGGCATGGCTGTGGGTACTCAATAACCTGCTGCTGGTGACGCTGGTGGAAGAAGCGCTGTTTCGTGGCTATGTTCAGGGCGGCCTGAGCCAACGTTTCAAGCACTTGCCCTACGGCGAGAACATCGCGCTGCTGCTGGCCTCGCTGTTATTCGGCCTGATGCATTGTGGTGCGGGTTGGCAATGGGTGACGCTGGCCAGTATTGCCGGGGTCGGTTACGGCCTGGCGTATCGCTTTGGCGGGCTCGGCGCAGCGATTGCCACGCATTTTGGCTTGAATCTGCTGCACTTCGGCTTGTTCACCTACCCAATGCTGGCCAGCTAAGCCTGCCCGACTGTAAGAACGAGCTGTTGTGGCGACGGAGCTTGCTCCCGCTCCGGTGCGTAGCGCCCGCAAGTTGTTTGGGGCCGCTTCGCAGCCCAGCGGGAGCAAGCTCCCTCGCCACAGTCGGCACTCTGCTCCCAGGATTGTTGCAAAAATAAGTTAAATAAATGCCCAGCATGGCCGATAACCCCTGAAAGCCTTGCGGATTGAACAATCATGCGTAATAACCAACCCGTTACCCAGCGCGAACGTACCTTCCCTGCTCAGCAACGGTTGATCTCCACCACAGATGCCAAGGGTGTCATTACCTACTGCAACGACGCGTTTGTCGAAATCAGTGGGTTCACCCGCGACGAACTGGTCCGTGCTCCGCACAACCTGGTGCGTCACCCGGATGTGCCCTCGGCGGTGTTCGCACACATGTGGTCCACGCTCAAACAAGGCTTGCCATGGATGGGCATTGTCAAGAATCGCTGCAAGACCGGCGACCACTACTGGGTTAACGCCTATGTAACACCGGTATTCGACGGTAACCAGGTGATCGGCTACGAATCGGTGCGCATCAAGCCCACCGCCGAGCAGATCCGCCGGGCCGAGGCGCTTTATCAACGCATCAACCAGGGCAAGTCGGCGATTCCCCAGCGCGACAAATGGCTGCCGGTGCTGCAGGACTGGCTGCCGTTTATCCTGGTCAGCCAACTGAGCTTCATGATCGGCGCCACCCTCACCTCCCAGTGGGGCTTTGCCTTGGCGGCAGCGTTGTCCGTGCCGTTGGGCCTGCTGGGGCTGAGCTGGCAACAGCGCGGCCTCAAGCGCTTGCTGCGCCTGGCCGAGCAGACCACGTCCGACCCGCTGATTGCGCAGATGTACACCGACAGCCGTGGCGCCCAGGCCCGACTGGAAATGTCGATTCTCAGCCAGGAAGCGCGTCTGAAGACCTGCCTGACCCGCTTGCAGGACACTGCCGAGCACCTCAACGATCAGGCGGCACAGTCCAACACCCTGGCGCACAGCAGCTCCAGCGGCCTGGAACGTCAGCGTGTGGAAACCGAACAGGTGGCCACCGCCGTCAACCAGATGGCTGCAACCACCCAGGAAGTCGCCAGCCACGTGCAGCGCACCGCCGACGCCACCCAGGAAGCCAACCGCCTGACCGGTCGCGGCCGCGATATCGCCGGGGAAACCCGCGAGGCGATTCAGCGGCTTTCGGCCGCCGTTGGCGAGACCGGCGTGACCGTCACTCAACTGGCCAAGGACAGCGATGAAATTGGCGGCGTTGTCGATGTAATCAAGGGCATCGCCGACCAGACCAACTTGCTGGCACTCAACGCCGCTATCGAAGCCGCGCGTGCCGGTGAGATGGGCCGTGGTTTTGCGGTGGTCGCCGATGAAGTGCGCCAACTGGCGCAGCGTACGGCCGAATCCACCGGGCAGATCCATGCCCTGATCGCCAAGCTGCAACACACGGCGGCCGCGGCCGTGCAAACCATGGACGCCGGGCACCGCCAGGCCGAAGAAGGTGTGGCGCGGGTGATGGAAGCGGACCAGGCATTGGTGGGTATCAGCGAGGCGGTGGCCAATATCACCGACATGACCACCCAGATTGCCGCGGCCACCGAAGAGCAAAGCGCCGTGGCCGAGGAGATCAGCCGTAACATCAGCACTATTGCGCTGTTGGCAGACCAGACCTCAGAGCAGGCGATGAACTCGGCGCAGTTGAGTGAAGAACTGACTCATACGGCGAATACTCAGTACTCGCTGGTGGAGCGTTTTAACCGGTAGAACTTCAAGGGCTCACTTTCTCCAACAAGTGAGCCCCTTGCAGATGGCTATCACTCATCATCTTTTTATCACCAAGCATTCTATAAAACTGTCAATTCTCACAGTTAACCTTTGAACGCCTCCCTCCTTATAGTGTGAACCTGTCAAACAGGAGCACACCGTCATGTCCCGGTCTACCGACTCAAATAGCGCCCTGCATCCCTTCCCAAAAACCATGGGGCGTGTGCAATGGACTGAAAAATCATCGAACAACGAAAGAACATTGGAAGGCTGGGCTCTCCCACTGCACCTATCCGAATACAATAATCAGTATTGGGTCAAGTTGACGCTCCAGTCCCCAGACACTCAACAATCACTGTTACTGAAAATACCTTGTGACTCCACAAGCACATCACCTAACAAATCAATCAAGCAAAACCCGGAAGCCTTCGCCCACCTGTACATTCAAGGTGCAAACAATAACGCACCTGAAACGGAAGAACGTATTAAACCTGTCGGCGACATTGAAGTAACCGTTGACGAAAGCACAGGGAACACAACGCTGAATTTCGAAGGTTCTTTCACTGACACAGCGTCGGAATTACGCGAAATAAAATGCTGCTGTGAGTGGCCTGGAACTACCCTTGACACACAACATTCGGTCTTTAAGTGGACAGAAGGACAAACTCAATACAAAACGGAGGGCTGGTTGGCCTACTCCAATTCAAGCAAGGCATGGTATCTGACCAGCGAGGAGGGAGAATGGGGTACGCCTCAATACCGTGAGTGGGCTATTTTTATTTACTGCGACGATGAAAATGAACAGATCATCGATGAAACATTTAAAAACGGTGATGAGAAATCGAATTTTTACTATGCTCCCTTCGGCGGTGGCACCTATGAAGACGAATACAATGTAACGCTTACACTGACTCAGCAGCCGTTGCGCTGCGAAGCCACCTTTAAAAATAAAATCCGCGACCGTGTAGACATGACTAACGGCACGTTTATGCCTATAAAAGACTGCCCGTAGCCACATCATTTTCACGGATACTCGTACAGTGAGACCTCAACCCCCTGACAAACTTAAACCCACCCCGATATAAAGGAGCTTAATAATGTCAACCGACCTCTACTCCTTGGAAGATCACGAAAACCCCACGTCTAAAAATACGTTTACGTGGATTAAATGCAACGAAAGTACATCTGCGCAAAAAGTGTATTTTTACCACAACAAAGATAAAACGCAATGGACTATCGAAGGATTAATAGGATCTTATAAGGATAGGAACCTGCTGGGTTATCATTTCAGGATCCCTTATGAAGAAGGGGATATAACTAAAACCTATAACCTCACAAGTGAATTTGGAGCTTACCACTCCACCGACTCTCCAGGTCATGAAGTTGATACTTACACAGCTGAGGAGGCCGAAGTAACGATTACCATCAATACGCTTACCGAAAGAGCAACAGGTTCTTTCAAAGCAATCTTTAGAGAACAGTCGGCCCACATGAATGTTACAGGTGATTTCGAAATGTACTATATTCAAAAAGAATACCTTTAAAAAAACTCATCACCTTTGCAACACCCAACCTCCTCACAAAGCGTCAGGCGAGAAAACCTGACGCTTTGATGGCCGCCGCCTCCAAATGCTGCTCATGACTGAACCCCGACGCCTTCAACGGCTTCAAATCATGATCCCCCGCCACCAGCCACATCACCTCAATGCTCGGCGATAACGCATACCCCTCCACCCCCGCTCGATTGCCCAAGGCATCACGCTCGCCCTGCACAATCAAGGTGGGCGTCGTAAGCGCAGCCAAGTGCTCCACCCGGGGCTTCTCTGGCTTGCCAACCGCATAAAACGGATAGCCCAGGCACACCAACCCATCGGCGCCCAATTCATCGGCCAACAAACTGGCCATGCGCCCGCCCATGGACTTGCCGCCAATCGCCAGTTTCCCAGCGACATGACGTCGCACCTGGGCATACACCTCACGCCACGCCTCCAGCAGTTTCGGCGCCGGATTCGGCGGGCGCTTGCCCCCGTCCAAGCGGCGCTGGGCCATGTACGGGAACTCGAAGCGCAACACGTTCACGCCATGCCCGGCAAGGCGTGCAGCCATGTCGTTCATGAATGCCGAGTCCATCGGTGCGCCAGCGCCGTGGGCCAGGATCAACGTGACCGGCTTATCCGAAGTCGTGCCCGTGGCGACATCCCACAACCAGCCATGTTCCCGTACACACTGCGCCCATTGATCCCCGTCAATACTGGCCTTGTGCTCTTTGCCCATGCTTGCCTCGCTTTTTAGTCTGCCTATAACTCCAGCCCAAGTGCCGCACTTGCTTGGGTTGAACCGTGGATGGGGAACCATGAACACTACTTTAAGTACCGCCTATAACTACAAGGTGGTCCGCCAATTCGCCATTATGACGGTGGTGTGGGGCATCGTCGGCATGGGGCTCGGGGTTTTTCTCGCGGCCCAATTGGTTTGGCCTGCGCTCAACTTCGATTTGCCCTGGACCAGCTTCGGCCGTCTGCGCCCATTGCACACCAATGCGGTGATTTTCGCGTTCGGTGGCTGTGCGCTGTTCGCCAGCTCCTTTTACTCGGTGCAACGCACCTGCCAGACGCAGCTGTTCGCGCCGAAAGTCGCCGCGTTCTGCTTCTGGGGCTGGCAGCTTGTGATCCTGCTGGCCGCCATCAGCCTGCCACTGGGCTACACCAGCTCAAAGGAATACGCCGAGCTGGAATGGCCGATCGACATCCTGATCACCATCGTCTGGGTCGCCTACGCCATCGTGTTCTTCGGCACGATCATGAAACGCAAGACCAAGCACATCTATGTGGGTAACTGGTTCTTCGGCGCGTTCATCATCACCGTGGCCATTTTGCATATCGTCAATAACCTGGAAATCCCGGTCAGCCTGACCAAGTCCTACTCGCTGTACGGCGGTGCGACGGATGCCATGGTGCAGTGGTGGTATGGGCACAACGCGGTAGGCTTTTTCCTGACTGCGGGTTTTCTGGGGATGATGTACTACTTCGTGCCCAAGCAGGCCGAACGCCCGGTGTATTCCTATCGATTGTCGATTGTGCACTTCTGGGCGCTGATCACCCTGTACATCTGGGCCGGCCCGCACCACTTGCACTACACCGCCTTGCCGGACTGGGCGCAGTCCCTGGGCATGGTGATGTCACTGGTGCTGCTGGCGCCAAGCTGGGGCGGCATGATCAACGGCATGATGACCCTCTCGGGTGCCTGGCATAAGTTGCGCAGCGACCCGATCCTGCGCTTCCTCGTCGTCTCCCTGGCCTTCTACGGCATGTCGACCTTCGAAGGCCCGATGATGGCGATCAAGACCGTCAACGCCCTCTCCCACTACACCGACTGGACCATCGGCCACGTACACGCCGGGGCGCTGGGCTGGGTGGCGATGATCTCCATCGGCGCGCTGTACCACATGATCCCGAAAGTCTTCGGTCGCGAGCAGATGTACAGCCTCGGCCTGATCAACGCGCACTTCTGGCTGGCCACCATCGGCACCGTGCTCTACATCGCCTCGATGTGGGTCAACGGCATCGCCCAGGGCCTGATGTGGCGTGCGGTCAACGAAGACGGCACCCTCACCTACTCCTTCGTCGAGACCCTGGTGGCCAGCCACCCAGGCTTCATCGTGCGTCTGGTGGGCGGTGCGATCTTCCTCAGCGGCATGTTCCTGATGGCTTACAACACATGGCGCACCGTGCGTTCGGCGCAACCTGCCGAAGTCACCGCTGCCGCGCAGATGGCCTGAGGAGTCGATGATGAAACACGAAACGATTGAAAAGAACGTCGGCCTGTTGATGTTGCTGATGGTGCTCGCCGTGAGCATCGGTGGCCTGACGCAGATCGTCCCGCTGTTCTTCCAGGACGTGACCAACAAACCGGTCGAAGGCATGAAGCCCTACACCGCGCTGCAACTGGAAGGCCGCGACATCTACATCCGCGAAGGCTGCGTGCAGTGCCACTCGCAGATGATCCGCCCGTTCCGCGCCGAGACCGAGCGCTACGGCCACTACTCGGTGGCTGGCGAAAGCGTGTGGGACCACCCGTTCCTGTGGGGCTCCAAGCGTACCGGGCCGGACCTGGCCCGCGTCGGCGCGCGCTACTCGGACGACTGGCACCGCGCGCACTTGTACAACCCGCGCAACGTGGTGCCGGAGTCGAAAATGCCGGCCTACCCCTGGCTGGTCACCGCCGCCGTCGACAGCAGCCACACCGAGACCAAGTTGAAAGTGATGCGCACCCTCGGCGTGCCGTACACCGACGACGACATCAATGGCGCCGTCGCCAGCCTCAAGGGCAAGACCGAGATGGACGCGCTGGTTTCCTACCTGCAAGTGCTCGGCACTGCCATCAAGAGCAAGAGGTGAGCCATGGGATTTGAATTCGATGCGGGCACCATCCGCGGCCTTGGCACGCTGGTGGTCGCCATCGCCTTTATCGGCCTGTCGCTGTGGGTGTTCAACAACCGCCGCAACGCGGAATTCGAGCAGGCCCGCCTGCTGCCGTTTGCCGATGAACCTTCCCCACCCGACGCTCAAGCAGAGCCAGCCACAAGGAGCACTCGGCCATGACTACGTTTTGGAGTACATGGATCTGCGTATTGACCCTGGGCAGCCTGATCGGCCTGACCTGGCTGTTGGTCGGCACCCGCAAGGGCGAAACCAAGGGCAGCGTCGACCAGACCATGGGCCACGCCTTCGACGGTATCGAGGAATACGACAACCCGCTGCCCCAGTGGTGGTTTATGTTGTTCGCCGGCACCCTGGTGTTTGCCGTCGGCTACCTGATCCTCTACCCGGGCCTGGGCAACTGGAAAGGCGTACTGCCGGGCTATGAAGACGGCTGGACCCAGACCAAGGAATGGGACAAGGAAATGGCCAAGGCCGACGCCAGGTTCGGGCCGATCTTCGCCAAGTTCGCGGCCATGCCGGTGGAAGAAGTCGCCAAGGACCCGCAAGCGTTGAAGATGGGCGGTCGCCTGTTTGCCTCCAACTGTGCGGTGTGCCACGGCTCGGACGCCAAGGGCGCCTATGGCTTCCCCAACCTGGCCGACAACAACTGGCGCTGGGGCGGTTCGGCCGAGGCCATCAAGGCCACCATCCTGAACGGTCGCCACGCGGCGATGCCGGCCTGGGGTGAAATGCTGGGCGAGGACGGGGTGAAGAACGTCGCCGCCTACGTGCGTCACGACCTGGCCAAGCTGCCGTTGCCCGCCGACAACACCGCCGACCTGGCCGCCGGGCAAGCCGCCTTCAGCACCACTTGCGTGGCGTGTCATGGTCCGCAAGGTCACGGCGTGGAAGCCATGGGTGCGCCCAACCTGACCGAGCCTGCGGGCTTTATCTACGGCACCAGCCTGGCGCAGTTGCAGCAGACCATCCGCCATGGTCGCCAGGGCCAGATGCCGGCTCAGGACGTGCTGCAAGGCAATGACAAGGTGCACTTGCTGGCGGCTTACGTGTACAGCCTGTCCCATAACGCTGAAGGCGCAACGCCAGACAGCCAACCGCAGTAAAAGCTCTACCTGTGGCGAGGG